>DYKK01000098.1 GCA_020722625.1 Anaeromyxobacter dehalogenans | reverse complement strand
CTCTGCCAGTCGCTCGGTCGCAACGAGCGCGTCGGGTCGCCCGCGTGCGTGCCCGCGTCCGGTGCGTGCGGATGCACCGCGTACTGGGTGGCCCAGCAGGCCGCGGGGGCGTGCCTGGTGGCCAACGAGTACGGCGCATGCCCGGGGGAGTCCGTCTGTACCGAGCAGGGCATCGGCCCGTGTTCCGCCGCCCCGGCTGAGGCGAGGACTGCGATGGAATGGACGACGACTGCGACTCCTCGACCGACGAGTCCAACGGGTCCTGCGCGTCCGGCAAGGTGTGCTTCCGGGCGGCGTGTCGCGCGGCGCCCGCGTCCTACTGCACCCAGGAACAGCACGAGGGGCACCTGTACGCCTTCTGCAGCTCCGGGCTCATCTCGTGGGACTCGGCCGACGCCGTCTGCCTGAACTGGGGCGGAACGCAGGTGGTCCTCAACTCCGCGTCCGAGCTGTCCTATGTCCGCGGGAAGGTCGGCGGCGCGCTGACCTGGATCGGGTACTCGGACAAGACCCAGGAGGGGACGTGGGTCTGGGAGGCGCCCGGTCCGTACATCACGCAATGGTGCTCCGGCGAGCCCAACGACGCGACGAACGAGGACTGCGCCCAACTGAACTGGCACTCGGACGGCTGCTGGAACGACTGCGAGTGCTGGCTCAAGACCTCGGACTGCACCGCGGTTTATTGCGTCTGCGAGATGTCCTGACGAGGGCCTTCCGGCGCACGCGGGGCGTCAACGCCGGGGCCGGTCCAAAATCCGCCATCAGACCTTGCAACACATTGAGATTACTTCAGAATCTGCGTCCCCAAGGTGGTGAAATGAAACCAGGCAGATTTCATGCATATTCAAAGACTTGCGGAAACTGACGGCGGATTTGGGCCGTCCACCGCGACTTGACTTCGGGGTGGCGATCGACTACGGTTCGCCCGCCTTGTTGGAATCGGAGTACGATCGAATGGCTCAACACAAGCAGGCCCTCAAGAGGCAGCGCCAGAGCGAGCAGAAGCGGGCGCGCAACCAGTCGCTCAAGTCGCGCATGAAGACCACGGTCAAGAAGGCCGTCTCCGCCGCGGAGTCCAAGGACGCATCGGCGAAGGCCGCGGCCTTCCGCGAGGCCGAGTCCGAGATCCGCCACGTGGCCCAGAAGGGGGTGATCCCGAAGAAGCGCGCGAGCCGCAAGGTCTCGCGCCTCGCCCGGCGCCTCCTGTCCGCGTGACGCACCGGGCCCATCCCGTCCTGACCCGGCCGGCGCGGGCCGCCAATCGTCTCTCCGGATGGATTCGAGCAGGCACCTGGCGTGACGGGGCGAGGAGCGGCTACTGCACCTCGATCGGCTCGCCCGGCGCGGAGGTCTTCGAGTCCGGGTCGTAGTAGAGCGAGGCGCTCGAGTCCGGGGCCTGGACCTTCAGCGGGTACTTGGCCCTCAGCTGGTACGTCAGGGTCAGGACCTCTCCGGGATCGAGGTTCGCCACATAGACGAGGATCTGCTTCGCGGTGGTCTCGAACTTCTCGATCACGCGGTCCTGCACCGCCTTCTCGAGGTCACCGGTCAACAGGTCGAAACCCGGCGGGAGGCCCAGGTCCACGAGGACCATCGGCGCGGGCACGCCCGACACGTTCTGCACCGTCGCGGTCACGCCCACGAGGTCGTCCACCGCCAGGTGGGTCTTGTCGTAGGCGACCTCGATATGGAGCGGGCTGTCCGGGTTCCCGCCCGCGCTCCCCGGCTCGAAGTGCGACCAGACGATCTGGTACATCAGGGTCCCCTCGCCCTCGAACGACACCGCGACGTGGTTGACGTCCGCCGGGCTCACGTGATCCTTCAGTTCGAACTGGTGGAACACGTCCGAGTTGTCCGGGGAGAGCGCGAGCGGGGGAAGGCCCGTCCCGTTGATCGTGACCTGCACCGTGCCCGAGGCCTCCTGGACCAGGGCGTCCAGCGACCCCACGAAGGCCTTCAGCGCCAGGATGGTCGCGTGGGTCGTGCCCCAGTTGCCGAACGAGTCCTTCTTGGACGCCAGGAACGTGATCGCCTTGCCGACGAGGTCCGGGGCCTGGGCCGCCTTCAGCAGCGCCAGGACCGCGAGCGCCGTGGCCTCGATCGTGGTCCCGTCCCCGCCGCCGTAGTAGCAGTCCGCCTGGGACGTCCCGGCCTCCCACCACGCCTTGTCCCCCTCCTCGTGCACCTTCGCCACGAGGTCGTGCAGCACGCCCTGCGTCACCGAGTCGTACGGGGCGTACCCCGCGAGCGCGATCGCGCACAAGGCCAGGGCGTAGGTCGTGTCCAGGTCGCCCGCGTGGGCCTGGACGTACCCGAAGGCCTTGTCCGCCGCCGCGCCCTGGTACCCCGCCTCGCCAAACGCCCACAGCGCAAAGCACGTGGTCATCAGGTCGTCGTAGCGCACGGTCGCGAACTCGCTGCCCTGGTCCTCGTGGAAGGACCCGTCCGCGGCCTGCTTCGAGGCCAGGAACTCGATGGTGCGGGGGACCACCGTCTCGTCAATCTCGTGGACCTTGCCGATGTCCGTGAACTCCATCACGCCCATCGCGGACAGGATGAGGTTCGCGGGCTCGGGGTCGCCGAACCACGTGAACCCGCCGCCCGTGCACTCGAACGTCAGCAGGCGCTGGTAGCCCGCGTTGACATACTCGCGCGCCTTCAGTTCGATCTCGGGCGTGATCGTCCCCTGCTTCGTGATGTAGTCCAGGACCAGGGCGTTCGGCCACAGGGTCGCGGTGGTCTGCTCGAAGCAGCCGCTCGGCATCTGGAGCAGCGAGTCCAGCCCCTCCACCGCCTGGGCCATGACCCCGGGATACACCTTCACCGTGATCGCCTCCGTGCCCGGGATGGCGGACATCGGGAACGCCACGGTCCGCGAGACCTCGCCGGACAACTTGCCCGAGTCGCTCCCGCGCACCTCGACCCCGTCCGGCGTGACCTCGATCAGGCGCATGACCGCGTCGGACACGCCGCCGCTACCCTTCGCCGTCACGGTCACGCCGTGCCAGCCGACCTGATCCGCGCGCAGCCCGATGCTGACCCCCTGGACCTCGGAGGGGCCGAGGGCCACGGTGGTCTTCGCGCCGTCCAGGACCTCGGCCCAGTCCCCGGCCGAGACCTCGAGGTCCACGACCTGGGGCTGGTCCAGGTAGTTGTACACCGCGACCGGGAAGTGGACCTCGTCCCCGCGGGTCAAGGTCCTCGGCACGTCCAGGTCCACGAAGAAGTCCATGAACACCGTCATCCCGGCCACCGCGGACCCGAGCCGCCCGTCCGCGCTGTTCGCGAGCGTGGTCACGCGCCACTCGGTGATCGAGTCCGCCATCGTGAACTGGGCCACGGCCCGGCCGGACTCGTCCGTGATCAGGACCGGGTTCACGTAGAGCGTCTCCGGGAAGAACTGGCGGACCTTGGGCTCCTCGCCGCCCTGCGACTTGGGCTCCTCGGGCGCCGCGCCGGCGTCCTGGGCCGCGCCGGGCCGGGGTGGTCCGGCCCCGTTGAAGAACTCGCCGTCCTCCCACATCCGGCCCCAGACCTCCCACGTGCTGAACGAGGCCTTGAAGTCGTCCGCGGTCCCCGCGACCTCGTCCATGCCGAGGCCCTGCATCGTCACGGTCCACTCGTCCGTGTGCCCGAAGGTGTAAGGGTTCCCGAAGAAGTCCCAGAACCGGGGCTGCGCCTCGAGGTACCCCGGGATGTCGGATTCCGTCATCTCGCCGGCCTGGAGCCGCGCGCGCAACTCCTCGAACACCCGATCCTTCTCCTGCGCGTAGAACGGCTCGAGCGCCTGGTTCGCGTCGAGCAGGGCCTCGGTCCACGAGGACCCCGCCTGCACCACCCCGGGGTTTCCGAGCGCGGCGAACGCGACCTCGGCCTGGCGCTCCAGTTCCTTCTTCTGGCCCTCGTCCTCGGGCGTCGCGGTCACGATGGACGTCAGATCGAAGCCCGCGTCGTGGATCTCGAACTTCGGCTGCTGGATGGCCTCCTCCAGTTCGAAGTAGGTCCGGAGGAGCCCGGGTTTCGCGTCCGACAGGGCATAGACCGCCTCGTCCACGACCTGCACCCCGAGCGCCGCGACCGCGGGCGTCCCGTCCTGGCCGCTGACCTGGAACGCGACCTTCGCCTCCTCGCCGGGCTGGTAGGGCGCCTTGTCCGGCGTGACGCGCACGGTCAGGGCGTCCGCCCCTTGCACGAACACCAGTTTCTCGTCCCGCACGATCTGCCCGGTGCGACCGAGGTAGTACGCCGAGAAGACGACGTCCCCCGCCATCTCCTGGTCCAGGTCCACCTCGATCAAGGTCCGGCCGTCCACGAGGTCCGCCGCCTCCTCCCGCGCGATCTGACCGTGCCGGATCACGTCGAGGTAGATGCGGTCCTTCGCGTCCGGGGCGAAGACCGTGACCGCCGCGGTCTCGCCCACCGGGTACAACGCCTTGTCCGCGCGCACCAGGACCGCCTCGCCCGAGGTCCCGGCCGTGAAGGTGGTGGCGCTCGTGGCCTCGTGTCCCTGCGCGTCGCGGACCGACACCTGGATCGTCACGCTCGGGGCCTCCGGGGCGTACTCGAAGACGCCGATCCCCGCCTCGTCCGTGTCCAGCGCGAACGCCTGACCCGCGGCGTCCACCTCGACGTGGGCCGTGATCGGCTTCCCCGACGGGTCCTCGACGAAGACGTAGAAGCGGTTCGGAACGCCGGGCACGATGCCCCCGCTCTCGGGGATCAGCACGACCGAGACGGCGTCCTGCGCCACGGTCAGCCCCGCCTCCTTCTGCACGACCTGGCCTGCGGTGTCCGTGACCTCCGCCACCACGCGCACGATGGCCTTGCCCTGCTCGAGGGACTGGCCGACCAGGTAGTTCGGAAGTTGAACTTCAAACGGGAAGAGACCTTCCGGGTCCGTCTGGCCGCTGACGACCGCAAAGGGCGTGAACTCCACGTCGAACGTGTAGAACGTCAGGTTCACGGCCCCACCGGCCACCGGCTTTCCGAAGAAGTAGCGCGCGGTCAGGGTCCCCTCGACCTTCTCGCCCACCAGGTAGAAGGCCCGCTCCATGGCCACGTCCACCTTGAATTTCGGCAGGGTGTAGCGGTCCACGGTCACGGCCTTCTCGGTCGTGGTCTCGCCTACGGTGGCCTTGACCTTGTAGGTCCCCATGTTGACCTCCGTGGCCAGACGGAACCGGGCGAAGGCGATGCCGTATCCGTTGGTCTTTCCCTTTTCCTTGAAGACCTTGTTCCCCTTGCCATCGCTGACCTCGATCACGTAATCCTTGTCGGCCTCCGGGTGCAGGTGGGGCTTGCGCAGGGCGAGCACGCGGATGTGCATGTCCTGGCCCGGCTGGTAGATCGGCTTGTCCGTGGCCACCAGGACGCGCAGCATCCGCACGACCTCGGCGGACTGCGTGCAGGCCACGGGATTCCCGCCCGCCGGGGTCATCGTCGCCTGAAGCAGCACCGACCCGGATACCTCGAGCGTCAGGTCCGCGACCGCGGCCCCGAACTCGTCGGTCCGGACCGTGACCTCCCGCGCCGTCTCCCCGACCGTGGCGCGCACGGTCACGTCCTGGTTCGCGAACGGCTTGCCCGTGACCGCGTCCCGCGCGAAGACCTTCAGGCGCGTGTCTTCGCCCTCGTAGAACGTCTTCGGCCCCAGGAGCACGACTTCGGCCCGGGGCATGGCCACGAACAGAGAGCGCCGCCCCACGATCGGGCCCAGGGCCGTGTCGAGCCGGTAGCGGATCACGTGGACGGCCTGGACCTTCGCGTCGTCCGCCTGGTCAGGCGCCCCGTTCAGCGTGACCGTGACCGTGTTCGCGCCGGGTCCGGCCTCGAACGGCGCGATCATGCTGTGCTGGTCCTTCCCGTCCAGCGACTCGACCACGACCGAGACCGCGCCTTTGACCGAGGCCGTCCCCGAGTGATGGACCACGAAGGCGACGACCAGGTCCCCGCCGTGGAGCGTCGCGTTGATATCCCCCTCGTCGAGCGACAGGGGCCCCGCGACCTTGACCTCCGGCCCGTCGGGCGGAGGCGGTCCCAGGGCCTTGTCCGACCCGCACGCCGCGAGGGCCCCCACCGCAAGGCATCCCATCGCGACACGCAACGAGCCCGTCCCCTTCCTCCCGTTCATGGATCACCTCCTTGCCGAGACCTTCCCCAGGATACCACCGGGACCCTCCGGGAGAGGTCCCTGTTCTTGCGGGGTGTTTTGCAAGGGACGGGCCACAGCAAATCGGCAATGATTTCAAAGAGATGACGCCTGAAGGCCCCCGGACGACCCGGGAACCGTGACAGCGATGTCAGGGTTTCTCCGACCCCCGATTCTCGGGTATGGTAGTCCCGACATGGGCGGGACGTGGACGCGATGAAGATCCCGGAAATCGAGGCCCTTCGCGCGCGGACGGCGCAGTCGCCGCTGCCCGCGGTCCTCGTCGCGGTGGGCGACGCGGGGGTGCGGGAGGGCGTGGTCCAGGTCCTCGCGGACGACCTGAAGGCGAGGGGGGCGGCCTTGGTCGAGGTGACGCGCCTCGAATTCGACAACGAAAAGGCCCGAGACGCGTACGACCGCCTGGGGCAACTGGCTGGACAACCGCCGATGTTCGGGGACGCCGTGGTCGTGGTCGTGGACCACCGCGCCCCGGCCGTGGTCCCCGACGAACTCAAGGCCTTCCTCGCGTCTCCCGCCCCGCACGTCCGCCTGGCGGTGTGGGCGGACCGCAAGGCCGAGAAGTCGGGGCTCGCCCGCCTGGTCCGCGAGGCCGGCGGCGAGGTCGTGGCCCTCAAGGACCTGAAGGACCGGGACGCGGCGCAGGC
The DNA here is from genome assembly GCA_020722625.1 of Anaeromyxobacter dehalogenans. GTDB lineage: Bacteria > Myxococcota_A > UBA9042 > DTJE01 > DTJE01 > DYKK01. The sequence continues at coordinate 3,354 of DYKK01000098.1, read as the reverse complement.
CGCGACGGACGAGGCGCGGAGTCGTGGCCTCCGGTTGACCCCGCGGGCCGCGTCGGCCCTCGTGGACCTCGTGGGCACGGACCGGGGGGCGATCGGGTCGGCCATCGAGGCCCTGGATCGGTACAAGGGCGGGTCGGGCGAAGTCGGGGAAGACGACCTCGTCGGCCTGGTCCGCCGCACGCGCAAGGACGTGCCCTGGGCCCTGGACGACGCGGTCGCGGCGCGCGACCTCCGGCGGACCCTGAAGGTCACGCAGCGCCGCCTCCAGGACGACCCGAACCTGCTGCCCATCCTCCATTCCCTGGTCCGGGTGGCCCGCCGCATCCTCCAGGCGAAGGACCTCGTGGCCCGCAAGGTCCCGCCCGAGGAGGCCCAGAAGGCCCTGGGGATCGCGTGGCCCTTCCAGTGGGACCGCCTGCGCGAGGCCCAGGCGCGCTACACCGAGGAGGAACTGGCCGCGTTCCTGCGCGATGTCCCGCGCCTCGAGGTCCTGGCCAAGCGCGGTCATGCCTCCGCCGAGTCCCTCCTGACCGCGGTCGTGACGGGGTTGTTGGGGAGGGCGATCGAGGACGCGCAAGCTCGTGGAAGATGAGATTGCGGTCCCCAGGGACGGAATGATGAGTGAGGCTCGATAGATGGCCCCGCGAACTCGAGGACTCCGGTGGATTCACGGCGCGATGCGTGAACTGGTCGCACGCTGGTTTCGTCCTGGACCTCCGGAGGCACCCGGCCCACGTCCCCGCATCGTGGTGGATACGAACGTGTTGATGGGGGGGCTGATCGCCCCGGGGAAGGCGTCGGGGCGGGTGCTGGCCCTGTGGCTCGAGGGGAGGGTGGATCCGGTGCTCAGCCCGGCGGTGCGGGAGGAATACCGGAACATCTTCAACAGGATGCGGTTCGGTCCCCGGCGGGATGTGGCACGGCGCGAGGAGATGCTGCGGCGTCTCCTGTCGTCCGAACACGTCCGCGAGGTGCACCCGACGCAGCGCCTGGGCGTGGTGACGGACTGTCCCGCGGACAATCGCCTGATCGAGTGCGCCGTGACCGGCGGCGCCCGGTACGTCGTCTCGCAGGACCACCACCTGCTGGACGTGGGCGAGTACGAGGGGGTCACGATGGTCACGGCCCGGGACTTCCTGCGGCGCGAGTTCCCCGACGAGGCCGCCGGGCGCGCGGCCCGGTGATCGGTCCGCGCCCGGTCAACCGAAATCCGCCACCCAATCCCGCAACACCTTGGAATTGCTTCAAAGGATCCAGCTTTCTGTTCACCACCCTGGAGCGGCGACCACCGGTCGCCGACTGCGTCAAACGTCGAGGATGCTTGTGCCCGCGATTCTCCGACAACGGTTGATGGCGGATCAGGGTCAACCGCCGAGGTCCGGCAAGGGCCTGAAGGCCGGACATTCCTCCCCGATCAGGACCGAGGCGGCCTGTTCCAGGGCCTGCAACGGTTGATACCCCACCAGCCGCGAGACCTCGCGTCCCCCGGCATCGAGGAACAGGAACACCGGGACCCCCGAAATCCCGTATTCGCGGGCCAGGACCTTGCCCTCCGGGGTCGTCACGTCCATGTCCCGGAAGTCGAGGTCCTTCGCGGCGCACTCGTTGCGCAGGGTATTCACGACCGGGATCATCTGAAGACAGATGGGACAGGACGGGCTGAAGAACTTGAGGGCCACCGGGCGACCCTTCGTGGGCTCAACGGAACACGAGGCCGCGTCGGCCGAGCAGGTGCCCTCGCCGCCTCCCGGCGCGGGGTCCCCGGCGGATGGGTGGGTCACGACCGGCGCGGGCTCGGGCTCGCGGGTCAGGGCGGAATCCAGGAGCCCCCACTGGTCCGTGACCAACAGGAACCCGCCAGCGACCAGCAGGGTCCCCGTCACCTTCTCGAACACGGGCAGGAAACGCCGGACACGTCGCAACGCGCGAAGGGCGGGACCCGCGAACGCGGCCACGACCAGAAACGGCGTGGCGAACCCCAGCGAATAGACGAACAGCCAGCCCATGCCTTCGATCGGGTCCGTGGTGGCGAGCGACGTGTACGTCAGGACCGCGCCCAGCACGGACCCGACGCAGGGGGTCCAGGCGAAGGCGAACAGGATCCCGAGGACGAATGCGTTGAGGGTGTGGAACCGGGTCTTCAGGCGGACGGCCCCGGCGCCCGGGCTCTCCGGGAAGAACGGCAGCCGAAGGGCTCCCATGAACCGCAGGCCCAACAGGAGCACCACGATCCCCGCGACCTGCCGGAACAGGTCCTTGTGGCGGACCAGGGCGCGCCCGACCACGGACGCCGACAGCCCCAGCAGCGAGAACACGACCCCGAACCCCAGCGCGAAGGCCGCGGTCGCGATCAGGGGCCGCAGGCGGCCCGCGTCCCCTTCGCCAGGCCCGCCCCCGAGGATGGACAGGTAGATCGGGACCAGGGGCAGGACGCACGGGGACAAGAACGTCAGCACCCCCGCCAGGAACACCGCTCCCACGGACAGGTCCATCGTCACCTCCCACGGTCCGCGGGCGTGAGCGAAGGCCCCGCCCGATCCATTTCAATCGCTAGTCGGCCACTCACTCCAGGACCTCACCGACTTCTCCCGACCCCGACACGCCGGCACCAGGCCCGCAGGGGGCATCGCGAGCAGTGGGGCGACTGCGGGCGGCACACCCGCTGGCCGAACGAGACGAGATAGGTGTTGATGGGTTTCCAGTATTCCCGAGGCAGGACCTCGCGAAGCGCGAACTCCGTCTCGGCCGGCGTGCGCGTCCTGACGAGTCCCAGCCGGTTCAGGATGCGATGGACGTGCGTGTCCACGCACACCCCCGGGAGGTCGTGGCCCTCGGTCAGGACGAGGTTCGCGGTCTTTCGGCCCACGCCCGGGAAGGTCAGGAGCGCGTCGAGGTCGGCCGGGACTTTCCCGCCGTGCTCGCGGACCAGCCGGGCCGCGACCTCCCGGATGCGCCGGGCCTTGGTCGGATAGAAGTTGGCCGGGCGGATCGCCCGGGCGATGACGGCCTCGTCCAGGGCCGCCACGGCCGCCGGGGTGTCCGCGATCGCGAAGAGCCGGCGCGACGCCTCGGCCGTGACCTCGTCCTTCGTCCGCAGGCTGATCAGGGTCGCGACCAGGACCCGGAACGGGTCGTGGTGGGCCTCGGCCTCCCGCGTCACCGCGGGCGGGTCGTGGCGGGCCAGGTCCTCGGCCAACGTCGCCATGACCCGGTCCCAGACCTCGCGGGATCGGGAGGTCGGGGTCACCAGCGGCCGCGTGCACCGGGCGCGGGCCTTGGCCACGATCCGCTTCCGCGATCTCGGCGGCACAACGGAACACACTGATCTGTCGCGGTTTCGTGCCGGCCGCGACC
>DYKK01000097.1 GCA_020722625.1 Anaeromyxobacter dehalogenans | reverse complement strand
CCCGCCTGTTCCGGCGGACGGGGATCCCGGTCGTGGACGCGGACCGGATCGCGCGCGAGCAGATGCGGCAGGGACACCCCGTGCACGACGAGGTCGTGGCCGCCTTCGGGCCCGACGTGCTGGGCGAGGACGGCGAGGTGGACCGGCGGCGCCTCGCCCAGGTCGTCTTCGCGGACCCCGAGCGCCTGCGGACCCTGAACCGCATCACCCACCCGCGCGTGGTGGCCGAGGTAGAACGGCGCCTCGCGGTCCTGGCCGAGATGGGGCACCCCGTGGCCGTGGTCGAGGCGGCGTTGCTCGTCGAGACGGGCCTTCACGCCTCCCTGGACGGGCTCGCGGTCGTCACCGCGCCCGAGGAGGACCGGGTGGCGCGCGTGGCGGCGAGGGACGGGGTCGCCGCGGACGAGGTGCGGTCCCGCGTCGCGGCCCAGGTCCCGGACGGCGAGCGGACGCGGGTCGCGACGTGGGTCGTGGTCAACGACGGCACCCTGGACGACCTCAGAGGACGGGCCGTGCGCCTGGCCGTCGCCATCGCCCGGGGGGCCGGGGAGGGTGCGTCATGACGAAGGCGGCCGAGGCCCATCTCGTGACCGGGTTCTCGACCTTCACGGCCCGCAGGCTCGCGCGGCTCCTCGCGGAGCGCGGGGACAAGGTCTTCGTCCTGTGCCAGAAGAAGTTCGAGGACCCGGCCAGGGCCTTCGCGAAGGCGTGCGGCGACGGCGGCCTTCCGGGCCCGGTGGAGGTCCTGGTCGGGGACGTCCTGGACCTGGACCTGGGCCTGTCCGGCCGCGAGATCAAGCGCCTGGCCCGCGAGGTCACCCGCGTCCACCACCTCGCGTCCATCTACTACCTCGGAGAAAGCCTGGGCCTGACCGAGCGCGTGAACGTCGGCGGCACCCGGAACGTCCTGGGCCTCGCGGCCGACCTGCCGAGGCTCCAGCGCTTCGTCTTCTTCAGCACGGCCTTCGTGGCCGGGGACCGGACGGGCGTGATCCTCGAGGACGAGTTGTGGGAGGGCCAGCGGTTCCGCAACGCGTACGAGCGGACCAAGTTCGAGGCCGAACAGCTCGTCCGCTCGCGGATGAAGGACCTCCCGATCTCCGTGATGCGGCCCTCGGTCATCGTCGGGGACTCGGGCACGGGCGAGATTGACCGCCTGGACGGCCCCTATTTTCTGATGCGGACCCTGGTGCACATGCCGGTGGACCTGCCCCTGCCCCTGCTGGAGGGCGGGGTCCACCCGCTGAACATGGTCCCGGTGGACTACGTGGTCGCCGCGGCCGACGCCCTCGCCCGCGACCCCCGGGCCGCGGGCCTGACCTTCCACCTGACCGACCCCAATCCCCTGTCCGCCCGCAAGGTCTTCGACCTCGTGGCGGACCTCGCGGGGCGGCGCCGCCCCAGGGGGTCGCTCCCCTCGGCCGGGATCCGCCTCGCGATGAAACTCCCGGGGATCGAGCGCTTCCTGCGGCCGCAACGGCACTTCATCGAGTACTTCTCGCGCCTGGTCATCTACAACTGCATGAACACCCTGACGTGCCTCGCGGGGACCGGGATCGGGTGCCCGCCGTTCCCCACCTACGCCCCGGCCCTGGTCCGGTTCATCCAGGAACGTGCGGCGCCAAGGGTCACGGAACACGGCCGGAACGCGGAACTCGAGGAGGACGCGTTCACGTGACCGGGGGGAGAGGGAGGTCCGGCGGCGGCGGGCATCACGCCCGCATCGCTACTTTCCGTTGATCATGTGCTTGAGGCCGAGACCGACCTTGAAGAACGGCAGGCGCTTCGGGGGAACGCGCACCTTCTCGCCCGTCTTGGGGTTGCGGCCGGTGTACCCGCCGTACGACTTCATGACGAAGTTCCCGAAGTTCCGGATCTCGATGCGCTCCTCGCGCTTCATCGCGGCCACCAGTTGATCGAACATGGTGTTCACGACGATGGCGGCGCGCTCGAGGGTGATCCCGCTCTGTTTGGCGACCGCGGTGATCAGTTGCGACTTGGTCATGACCTTGGTTCCTCCCCTCTCGCCGCAGAACCGAAGCCCGATGATATCGAATCGGACCCCCGGGTCAAGTTGAATTTTTCGGGCCGGCCTGATAGGGAACAGGCGGGATGGGAACCGGAGACGAGATGAGAGGCCAGGCCGCCACCGCGGGCGAGGGCTCCGGGACGCTGTCCTTCCGGGTCCTCGGGTCGTGGCCCGACGCCCCGGACGGGGAGGCGGCGCGGACCCGCGCCGCGCTGGAGCGCCTGCTCGCGGACGCGGGGGGACCGGCCTCGTTCCTGCGGCTCCCGTCGGACCGGGCCGCGGAGGAGGCCGTGCTCGCGGCCGCGGCCGCCGTGCCCGCGAGGTTCCGGCGCGTCCTGGTCCTGGGGATCGGGGGGTCGGCCCTGGGGGCCCGGGCCGCCATCGAGGCCCTTCCGGCCCCGGGGCCCACGCGGGCGGCCAGGGACGTGCGGTTCCTCGCGAACCTCGACCCCGCCTCGGTCGCGGACGCCCTCGAATGGTTCCATCCGGACGACACCCTCCTGGTCGTCATCACGAAGTCGGGCGCGACCGTCGAAACCCTGACCCAGTTCGCCCTGTTCGCCGAGCGGATCCGGACCGCCGGGGGCGCCGCGGCCCTGCGGGAGGGCGTGGTCGCGATCACGGACCCCGAGCGGGGGGCGCTGCGGCGCATCGCGGGCTCCATCGGGTGCCGGACCCTGGACGTGCCTCCGGAGGTCGGGGGGCGGTTCAGCGTCCTGACGGCGGTCGGTCTGTTTCCGGTCGCCCTGGCCGGGCTCGATGTCGCGCGGATGCTCCGGGGGGCCGACGGCGTGATCAGGGCGCTTCGGGACGCGGGGGACCCGCCAACCCATCCCGCGGTCGCGAGCGCGGCCCTCCACCACCGGGCCTGGGAGCGGTCGGCCGTGAGGGTCCTGTGGGCGTACGGCGACCGCCTCGCCGCGCTCGGGGACTGGTTCTGCCAGTTGTGGGCCGAGTCGCTCGGGAAGGTCCGGGCGGACGGGGTGGCGGTCGGACAGGCGCCGATCCGGGCGATCGGCTCGACGGACCAGCACTCGCTGCTGCAACTGGCGATGCAGGGGCCGGCCAACCTGTGCCTGACGTTCCTGACCGCGGGCGGTCCCTGGCCGTCGCTGCGCGTGCCGGACGCGGGCGCCCTGGACCCGGAGATGCGGGAGTTCGCGGGCCGCGACGTGGGCGAGGTCTTCGAGGCCCTGCGGATGGGGACGATGGCGGCGCTCGTGCGGGCGGGCCGCCCGCTCCTGCACCTGCACGTCCCGCGCCTGGACGAGGCCGCTGTCGGGGCCCTGTTCGCGCACTTCGAGGTCGAGACCGCGCTCGCGGGATTCCTGCTCGGGGTCCATCCCTTCGACCAGCCCGGGGTCGAGGAGGGGAAACGCTTCGCGCACGGGCTCCTGGGCCGGGAGGGGCACGAACGGGACGGGCGGGAGGCCCGCGCGTTGCTCGAATCGGAAGGGAGGGCGGAATGAGCGAGGAACGACCCCTGGTCTGCCGCGAGGTCGTCCACCGTTACGGGCCGCGGGTCCACATCCTGGACGACCCGGTCATGCGGACCCTGCTCGCGGAACTCAGCATGGCCGCGACGGTCCAGCCCCGCCTGAACTGGCTCCTGGAATCCCTGTACGACGGGCTGCTGCGCGCGGTCCTCGCCAACGAGTTCCCGCGGCGCGAGCGGGCGGTCGTCACCCGCATGGGCGCCGAGTACCGCGGGGAACTCCTGGACCCGCACACCGAGGTCGTGGTCGTGGACATCGCACGGGCCGGCATCAAGCCCGCGATGATCTGCTACGAGCGGCTCTCGACCCTGCTGGACCCGCGGGCCGTGCGCCAGGACCACCTCATCATGCAGCGCGTCACGGACGCGCACGGGACCGTGACCGGGGCCGCGATCTCGGGGACCAAGGTCGGGGGGCCGGTCGGCGGGAAGGTCCTGTTGTTCCCGGACCCGATGGGCGCGACCGGGTCGTCGCTGTGCGAGGTCGTCCGCCACTACCGCGAGCGGGGCGAGGGTCACCCCGCGGCCTGGATCACCCTGAACCTGATCGTGACCCCGGAGTTCATCCGCAAGGTCCTGCGCGAGGAACCGGACCTCCTGATCTACGCCTTCCGCGTGGACCGCGGCCTGTCCCCGCCGGACGTCCTGGCCAAGGTCCCGGGCGAGGACTGGGACCGCGAGCGGGGACTGAACGACCACGACTACATCATCCCCGGGGCCGGTGGGCTCGGGGAGGTCCTCAACAACGCGCAGACCTGACGAAAGGGGTAGGCCATGGAAGGCGAGGATCGGTTCGAGGTCCTGTTGACCGAGGCCGAGATTGAGCGGCGCGTGCGCGAGATGGGGCACGAGATCACGCGCGACTACGAGGGCCGGGACCTGGTCATGGTCGGGGTGCTGAAGGGGGCGTGCGTGTTCCTGTCGGACCTGTGCCGCCACGTGCACCTGCCGGTGGCGATCGACTTCCTGGGGCTGTCGTCCTACGGGGACAGCACCACGACCTCCGGCGTCGTCCAGATCACGCAGGACCTGACCCAGTCCATCGTGGACCGGGACGTCCTCGTGGTCGAGGACATCGTGGACACCGGCCTGACCCTGCACTTCCTGCTCGAGAACTTCCGCGTGCGCAAGCCGAGGTCGGTGCGCGTCTGCACGCTGCTCCACAAGCCGTCCAACACGGTCCGCGACGTGCCCCTGGACTATGTCGGGTTCACGATCGAGAACCGCTTCGTGGTCGGCTACGGGCTCGATTACGAGCAGCGTTTCCGCAATCTTCCCTATGTCGGGTACGTCCGGACGCCGTGAGCGGCGGACCGATCAGGGGGACCCATGGCGGACGGGGATGTCCGGTTCGAGACCGTCGAGGAGGCCAATCGCCTCTTCGCCGCGGTCGAGCACGCCAAGCGCGAGTGGGAGACGACGTTCGACGCGATCGAGGACGGCATCGCGATCCTGACGCGCGACGGGGTGTTCAAGCGCGTGAACGCGGCCCTCGCCGGGATGGTGGGGATGGACGTGCGCGAGATGCCGGGCCGGAAGTGCTGCGAGGTCTTTCCCTACCACGTGGAGATGGGGTGCCCGGCCCGCCTGACCACCGGGCACCGGGTGGTCGAGTTCGAGGTCAAGACCCCGTGGAAGCGGGCGTATCGCGAGACCTCGTATTCCGTGCCCGGATTGAATTCCGTCGTCACGATCATCCAGGATATCACGACCCAGCGCCTGGCCGAGGACCGCATCCGCCGCCTCGCCGAGGAGGCGGTCGCGGCCAACCGCGAACTGGTCGAGTCCATGCGCGTCCTGAAGGCGACGCAGGAGCGCCTGGTCGCGAGCGAGAAACTCGCGTCCCTCGCGACCATGGCGGCGGGCCTGGCCCACGAGATCAACAACCCCTTGGGCTTCGTGTCGTCCGGCTTCAGCCACGTCCGGCTGTGGTTCGAGCGCGTGCGCGGGTTTCTGGACGCCTTCGCGCGAGGGACGGCGAGGCCGGACCTGGAGAAGCAGTTCCGCGAGGGGTCCCTGGAGCGCATCACCCTGGACCTCGACGCGGTGCTCGCGGACATCCAGGTGGGGCTGAGCCGCATCCGGCGGATCATCCAGGCGATCGAGTCCTTCGTGGAGTCCGGCCCCCTGGACGTGGGGCCGGTGGACCTGAACGAGGTGATCCGCGAGACGGCGGAGCAGGTGCGCGACGGGCTCGCGCCCGGGGTCGAGGTGGTCACGCACCTGACCGAGGTCCCGGTCGTGGAGGGGTCGAGGGTCGGTCTTCAGGCGATCCTGGGGCAACTGCTCGACAACGCGCTCTTCGGTGTCACGCAGGCGGGCCGCGGCGGGGGGCGGGTCGAGGTCGCGAGCATGGAGCGCGACGGCCGGGTCGTCGTGTCGGTGCGCGACGACGGGATCGGCATGAGCGCGGACGTCCTGTCGCGCGCGGTGGACCCGTTCTTCACGACGCGGGCGCCGGGGCCGCACGTGGGGCTCGGGCTGACCATCGCGCAGGCGATCGTGCGCCGCCACGGCGGGGACCTCCTGCTGCGGTCCGCCGAGGGCGAGGGGGCGACCGTGGAGTTCTCGCTCCCGGCGCGGCGCCCGGACGGCGAGGGGACGGGCGAGGCCCCGGCCGCGCCCAGCGACGAGGTCCGCAAGGCCCTGCGAACCTAGACCGGGTCAGAACCTGAATTCGAGGTCCGCGCGGATCCAGTGGGCGGGGTTGGGCGAGCGCGTGCGCGTGGAGTCGCGGTCGTCGAGCCAGGCATAGACCTCGTAGCGCAGGCGGGCCGCGACGGCCCGGCGGATGCGGACCGCGGCCTCGACGTGTCCCCACAGGGATTCCTCGAGGTAGGCGTCGTCCGTGGGGTCCTCGTTGAGGTAGCGCAGGCGGGCGCGCAGGCGCAGGAACTCGGCGGGGCGCCAGGCCACGGAGAACCAGGCGATGAGGTCCTGCCGGAAGCGGTCGCCGAAGACGTAGGTCCGGGCGCGGGTCACGGGGTCCACGGCGGTCCGGTTGTCGTCCACGAAACGGTGCTGGACCTTGGCGCTCAGCGTCAGGCTGCGGTGCGGGAGGAAGCGCAGGACCAGCCCGGCCTGGACCCGCTCGCCCGAGCAGGGGACGGGTTCGCCCTCGAGGGTCTCGTAGGGGACCTCGTAGCAGGCGCCGCGGCCGGAATGCCGGAGGTCCCGGTCCTGGTATTCGAGATAGACGCCGGGGCGGAACCAGCGCGCGACCCGGTAGTCGGCGCGGGCCTGGAGGCGCATCTTCAGGGGGCCGTCGAGGCTCGTGGCCCACGTCCACAGGTCGAGGGAGGATCGCAAGGAGAGGTCGCGGATGCGGCCCGAGTACTGGAGGCGGAGCCCGGCCTCGTCCCGGGCGCGCAGGCCATCGAATTCGTCGGCCTCGGACGGGGGGCGGGCGTGGGGGTTGGCGTAGTCCAGGCCGTCGTAGCGGACCGCGGCCTCGACCTCGTGGTCTCCGAAGGTCCCGGTGGCGCGCAGGAGCCCCGCGAAGCCGCCCCCCGCCGGCTGCGAATCGAACGAGCGCGCGACCTCGGCGGCGAGATCCCACGGCCCGACCCCGAGCGACGCATCCGCGCCCACGGCCCCGAACGGGCCCCCGTACGGGGTGCGCGACCACTCCTGGAAGTCCAGCGAGACGCCCCGCGTCAGCCAGCGCACCCCCGCCCCGTAGCCCGTGACCCCGACGTGGGTGCGCGAGTCGTGGAAGTACGAGACGTTGCCCCCGGCGGTCCACTCCGCGACCATGTCGGGCAGGGTCTGATACGAGAACCGCGTGGTCGGGGCCAGGGGGTCTCCGCGCCACCGCAGGACGGGCGGGGCCGCGCAGGCCGGGTTGTCGTCGTCGGTCGGGTCCGGACAATCATCGTCGTGCTTGTACAGTTCGTACTGATAGATTCCGTGTGTCTGGTACGAGCCGAAGGCGTGGACCTCCATCCAGCCGCCGCGGCCCACCGGCAAGGACTTGAGGGCCACCGCCAGGCCCCGGAACCGATCGGTCCACCGGAAGTCCGGGGTCTCGTAGGCGGACCCGGCCGCGCCCGCGCAAGGGCTCGGGAGGTCCCACGCGGACTCGCGGCAGGCCGTGGTCAGGTCGTAGTCCAGGGCGATCAGGTCGTCGGGGCGCGCGCCGTCCGGGCGGGCGAGCCCGGTGTTGTCGAGGGTCAGGCGCTGGCCGAACCCGATCCGGAAGGTCCCCGCGACCACCCGGACGCGGTCCGTGTCCCACTGGACGAAATATTTTGGCAGATAGAACCTGGTCGCGGGCGGGTCCGCGAACAGGGCCTGGCGGGTCTCGTCGAACTGGACGTTCGACACGCGGTTGTGCGACACGAGCCCCGCGACGCCGGCCTCGACGTCGCGGAGGGTGGTCACGCGGGCCTGGAACAGGAGCGGGGGCGCGGCCTCGTCCCCGGCCACGTAGGCGGTCGCGGTGCGCACGCGGCCGTGCGTGTCCCACAGGGGTGGGGACGGCGGGCGGACCACCACGAAGGGGCGCAGGGCGCGGACCTTGTCCGGGGCGAGGACCCGGGCCGCGCGGAGGTCGTCGAGGGCCTGGACGGCCTGGACCTCGTCGCGGTAGGCCAGGATGGCATCCACGTCCGCGTAGGTCAGGTTCGGCAGCGAGTACAGGACCTCGCGGCCAGCGTGGTTCAGGTCCACGGGGTCGTGGAGGAGTTCCAGCAGGGCCTCGTACGTGTCCTCGTCAATCTCGCCCGCGGTCAACAGTTCCAGGAGGTCGTCCTCGTCCGTGATGGAGACGAAGAGGCCGTAATCCGCCGCACGAAGGGAGGCGGGCGCTGCGAACAGACAGGCGACCGCGAGGAGCGCCCGCACGGTCCTACCGGCCACAGGGCACCTCCCTGCACACGCCCCACAGCCCGCGACGGGCCTGGATGGCCTGGTCCTGCCAGGCCCGGAACTCGGCCTCGCGGGACTCGCCCGCCGGGGGCAGGACATAGACGCAGGCGTATCCTTGCTCGATGAGGAGCCGGTTGACCTCGCGGCCGTCCACCGAGACGTAGGCGAGGAGGCGGCCGTACCGGTCCCGGCACGCGGCCTCGTCGTAGGCCAGGGTGACCTCGCGACCGCCGACCTGCGAGGCGTTGAAGTCCGCGGCCTCGCGCGCGTAGCAGGCGTCGTCCGCGACCTCCGGGGCGTCCACGAGGAGGTAGCGGACCCGGTCGCCCCCCTCGATCTCGATGGTGTCCCCGTCCACCACCCGGGGGACGAGGGCGTGCGTCGGGCCGCAGGGGGAGGACGCGCCGCCGGAGTCCCCGCCGCAGGACAAGAGATGGACGAGCAGGGGCGTGGTCGCGAACAGGAGCCGACCCCAAGGGCACGCCGGAGAGGAGGTTCGCCCACGCCGTCCCGACACCGGAGGATGGCTCGTCATGGTCCCTCACGGGCAGTCGGGGTTGGCCGCTCCGGGCGTCCCGAGGTCCCCGGCCCCATACGGCGTCGCCGCGAAGCACCAGTTCGCGAGGTCGTCGTTCGCCGCAGGGTCCGGGTGCCCGGCGTCCAGGGCGATGGCAACCCCGTCGCGGACCCAGGCGCCCTCGTAAGTCACCTGGTCCACGACCTCCCCACCGACGGCCAGGAGAACGGTCATGCCCGAGTTGGTCAGGCCCAGCGGGAGCAGGCCGGTCGTGTCCGTGACTCCCCCGTTCGCGGTGGGGTCCTGGTCCTTTGCGAACACGAGCCAGGACCCTGCCGAGGCCTCGCGGCACGCCCCGGCCGGGACCAGGTCCTTCAGGTCCGCCGCGTCCTTTCCGATCTGGAGGCCGTTCAGGTCCACGTCCGCGAGGACCGCGACCTCGACCCATTCCCCGTGTGCGTCCGAGACGGCCTTGGGGTTCGCGTGGAACTCGCTGAAGACCAGGTCGCCCACGCCCGGGACCCGCAGGGGTCTCACCTGGGCCCCGTCCCAGCAGGACCCGGCCGGGATGGTCGAGGCGCACGCCTCGTCGGGAGCCCCGGGGGACCCCAGGTTGCCCGGCTCGTACTCGCGGGTCGCGGCGCACCAGACGCCCGCGTCGTCGTTTCGGGCCGCATCCGGGGGCCGAGCGCCGTCCAGGGACCACGACGCCGCGGCAGGGGCTTCGGGGTACACGACCTCGTCCACGAGCACGCTCCCACACAAGGCCGCGAGCCGCCCGCCGCCCGAGTTCGGAAGGGACCCGAGCGCGGTCGCGTACGGGACGTCCATCCAGGCCGGGGCCGCGGCGGGCATGGCATTGCCGAGGACGGCGTACGCCCCGGCGGCGAGCGTGACCGACCCCAGGGTCATCCGTTTCTCGCCGCTCCCGTCCGGCTTGCTCAAGGCGATCACGACCCCGGTGAGGTCCAGGTCCCGCCCGCTCGCGTTGAAGACCTCGAACCACTCGCGGCCCTCGTCCGCGTCCCTGGGGTCCGCCATGATTTCCGTGAAGACCAGGTCCCCGGGTCGCAGGTCCGCGCCGCATTCCGGCGGACCCCCGCCGGCCGTGGGACGACCGGAACAGCCTCCGAGCGCCAGGGCCGCCGCGGCCCACGCCCACACGCGCGTCCTCACCGTTCGCCTCCGGTCCGGAATCCGCCACCACATTCCGCAAGACCTTGAAGTCACTTCAAGACGACCACGTACCGATTCACCACCCTGGAGCCGCGACTTCCCCCACC
>DYKK01000096.1 GCA_020722625.1 Anaeromyxobacter dehalogenans | reverse complement strand
GCGGCGTCGCCTGCGCCTTGACCAATCGCGCGCATCCCGGTAGATTGCGACCGCTTTCCGCCGCGAAAGGACGCGGACGACGATGGAAGACACGGGTTCGAGAGGTCACACGCCCCCACCCCTGCTGGCCGACGACTTCGCGGCCATCCCGGACGCGCCCCCGCGGCCCCGTGAGGGCCTCGTCCGCGCCCTGGTCCTGCTCGGCGCCGCCGCGGTCCTGCTGCCCAACGCGGGGGCCTTCGGCCTGTGGGACTGCTGGGAGACACACTACGGCGAGGTCGCGCGTTACATGCACGAGACCGCCGACCTGCTCTCCCCCTGGTGGGGCTACAAGGAGCAGATCGGCACCGAGCCCGCGACGGGCGAATGGTTCTTTTCCAAGCCCGTCCTGATCATGTACGGCGAAATCTTGTTCATGAAGTTGATCGGACTCGGGGAGTGGGCCATCCGCCTGCCGTGGGCCCTCCTGGGGACGCTCGGGGTCTTTTTCGCGTATGTGACCGTGGCCCGCATCTTCGGGCGCTGGCCGGGGCTCCTCGCGGCCGGGGTCCTGCTGACCTCGCCGCTGTGGTTCTTCCTGTCGCGCCAGGCCATCACGGACATGCCCTTCGTCGGGACCATGACCATCGGACTCCTCTTCTTCCTGAACGCCTACTTCGGCCCCCGTCACCACCCGTCCGACCGCGCCTTGTTCGGCTGGCTCGTCGCGACCCTGGCGCTCTTCCTGCTGGTCGCGGTCCCCCAGTTCGTCATGGTCGCCCTGGACCTCGAGCCCGACGGCGGCTACGAGAACCTCCCCCCGGCCCTGCGCGCGTGGGTAATCTTCCAGAAGACCGGCCTCGCCCACGCCGCGATCTACTTCGCCGCCACCGGCGTCCTGCTGGCCCTGATCGCGGTCCCCCTGCGGCGCGAGCACCGCGCCGGGACCCTCCTGACCCCCGAGGGCAAGGACCGCTGGATGCGGCGCTTCGCCCTGTGGACCGCCTACGTGTTCTTGGGACTCGCCACCCTCGGCAAGGGGCTGCTCGGCTTCATGCTCCCGGGCGCCATCCTCGCACTCTACCTCCTGCTGACCTCGGAGTGGCGCGCCCTGCGCCGCCTGGAGATCCTGCGCGGGACCCTCGGGATGTGCCTCGTCATGCTCCCGTGGTACCTCGGGATGTTTGCGAAGCACGGCAACGCCTTCTACGCCCGCTTCCTCGTGCACGACCACTTCAACCGGCTCGGGGCCGGCGTGCACCAGATCGACACGGGGACCTTCGAGCACTTCATCAAGTGGCTGTCGGTCGGGACCTGGCCGTGGATCGCGTTCGCGCCCCTGGTCGTCTGGGGCATCACGCGCCTGCGCCTGCGCGACGGCGACCCGCGCGACCGGCTGAAACTGTTCCTGGTCGTCTGGTCCTTCTTCGCATACGCCCTCTTCACCCTGTCCGCGACGAAGTTCCACCACTACATCTTCCCGGCCCTCCCCCCGTTCGCGATCCTGGTGGGCCTGCACCTGCACGACTTTTTGCGGGACCGGTCCGCGGTGGGGCGCCTGGCCCCGCTCGTCGGCGTCGCGCTCCTCGTGGCCGTGGGTCTGTGGGTCCACACCGACCAGCAGGCCTTCCGCAACATGTTCACCTACCAGTACGACCGCAAACTCCCCGAGCACCCGCCCACGGACCCGGACGCGCCCGTGGGGTCCGGGACCACGAAGACCTGGCGCGAGTCCACCTTCTACGAGCACACGAACCCCTTGATCCAGGGCCTCCTTCAGTCGGAGACGCTGGATTACGAGAACTTCACGCGGGGCTTTCTCGTGGTCGCGGCCGTCGCGATGGCCGTGATGTTCTTCGCGGGGAGGGTGCGCCGCGTCGGGCTCGGGGGCCTGTGGGTCGCGTCCGTGGGGCTCCTGTTGTGGTGCCTGAACTACTACATGCCCATGCTGTCACCTTCATGGAGCCAGAAATATCTGTTTGAAGATTATTACAAGCGTTGTACGTCCGCCGAGAACCCCGAGTGGGTCGAGGACGCCTACACGCCCATCGTGCGCAAGATGGGCCTCGGCTTCATCGCGGACTACTTCGGAACCACGGGCAAGCGCGTCTGCCAGGAGGACGTGGTCGCGTGGCTCATCACCTGGCGCGGCGAGACCTACTACACCGCGAGCGAGATCAAGCCCCTGATGAAGGCGAGCCAACTCGGACCATACCTCGAGACCATCAACCGGGGCCGCCCCTTCTTCGCCCTGACCCAGGCGGGCCGGTCCGCGAGCCTCAAGACCTATCTCGACCGCGAGACCACGACCCTGCGCAACAAGGGCGTCCCGGAGTTCCAGGACATCCGCGGATGGGAGGTGACGCTCCTGAACGGCGAGAGCCAGTACTTCAACCTGGCCAAGGCCACCCCCATCACGAAGCAGGAGGTCGAGACAAAGCCCCCGCCCGGCGACGAGAAGCCGGAACTCCCCGAGCAGCACCTCGACTCCCCACCGGCGATGTGACCCCCCCGTGCTCGACCTGGCCGCCGGCGGCTCCAGAATCCGGGGTCACGCCGCACGTCCACGATCCGCCACCCCGATCTCGGCAGCACGACGGAACACCCTGATATGTCTTGGTTTCGTGCCAGCCGCGACCTGGAAGTCGCGGCCCCAGGGTGGTGAAATGATACGAAGTAAGTTTCATGTCTATTCGAAGAATTGCGGAAATTGATGGCGGATCTGGGACGTGGCCTCGCCGTCACGGCTCCGCCCATCGCGACCAACGTGACACTGTCACTGTCTCTGAACCTGTCCTCTGAACCTGTTCCTGAACCTGTCCAGGTGCCTGCGGCTCCCGGTCCGCGTCGAGTTTCTTCGCAGTGGCCCCGAGGGCGCCCAAGTCGCGCGTCAGGCCCCGGGAGCGACCTCGCCCTTCTCCCGGCAGGCGGGCAGGGGACAGACCGGGGCGCGGGGGCACGAAAACGCGCAGCCGAACCCCTCGTGAACCTGGTCGAGCGGCCCCTCGAAGAGGGGGGCCCCGAAGCGCGCGCCGAGCGTCACGGCGGCCTCGACGAGGTCGCCGAACCCCGGGGCGTACAGGCGGTCGCAGAACCCGATCCGGAAGGCGTTTTCGCGCACCCGGAACCACGGCACGAACGCGGCCTCGGCGGCGGTCTTGCGCAGGCGCCCCCCCTCCCACAAGAACCGCGCGAACACGAACGGGGCCAGGGGGGCGACCGGCTCGTACAGGCGGCGCCACAGGCCCCACAGGACCTCCCGCGGGTCCTCGGCCTTCAGCGTGGGGCCGAGGTCGTCGAGGGGCTCGAACATCCGGGGCAGGTGGACGACGGCCTCGCACGCCGCGACGACCTCGGGGCGCGGGTCCCGGACCATCAGGCCGCGCAGGGCGTCCACGGGGACCCGACCGCGCGCCAGGGCCGGAAGCACCGCGGCCTCCCGGAACGCGGACAGGACCGCCCGGATGTCGGCGGCGGGGACCCCCCGCGCCCGCACGAGGGCCGCGAAGGCCGCCTCGTGCCACAGGGCCGGGGCCTTGCCCGCCGGGTCCAGGCCCGCCTCCGCGGCCGCCAGGGGACGACGGCCGGGGTATCCCTCGTACCAGGCGCACAGCGCGTCCCGCGCCGCGTCCAGGTCCTCGGGTCCGGGGGGCGTGGGACGGAACACCGCCCGGTCCGCCGGGGACGGGGACGGCGGTCCGACCACGCGGGTCGGCGCCGGGCGGGACCTGGGCGCCGGCGGCGGTTCCGCCCCGACGGGCGCGGCGGCCTCGACCGGGACCTGCGGGACGGGCGCCGGCGGTTCCCCGACGGGCGTCGCGACCGCGGGGGTGGGCTCCTCCGGGGCCGGCTCCTCGGGGGCGGGGGCCACGGCCGGCCCGGCCTCCGCCTCGGGTGCCGGGGCCTCGGCCTCGCCGGTCGCGCCCGACGCCTCCTCTTCCAGGAACTCCTCGACGTCCATGGCCCGCAGGCGCGGCAGGACCTCCCGCCCCTGGTCCCCGATGGCCCACCGGATGCCGACCAGTTTCAGGACCCCGGCCGCGACCGCCCAGTCCACCCACGCCCGGAAGGACGGGAGCGTCGGCTTGCGCCCCGGATACACGTAGGACGTGACCATCCGATACAGTTCGTTCGTCGAGTGCAGGCGCCCCCCGTGCTCCGTGTCCATGGCCTCCAGGCAGTACTTCGCGAGGAGGGGATTGCGCTCGACCAGGCGCTCGGCGAGCCGGCGGCGAACCTCGGGCTCCTCGTCCGCCTCGAAGAGCCTGCGCCCGACCGGCCCGAGCGTGACCTTCTCCCCCCCCACCTGGACATCGAGAAACGCCATCAGCGCCGGGAATCCGGCCTTGTCGAAGAGGTTGCGCATCCTCAGGAACTCGCGCAGGGCCTTGGGAGTGGGGGACGACCGCGCGACCTCCCCGAGGACCAGGGCGAGGGTCGAGGGATAGGCGATTGGCTGCGTGTTCGGGATCGCCGCGAACTCGATGTCCTGCGCCATCGTCATGACCTCCTCGTCCTCGGAGTATAGCAGGGAGATGGAGACGTGGCGTCTTCACGGGTCGCGCAATCCGGTGGACCCGGCCCCATGCGCGCGTGCCCCAGGGGTTCGCATCGTGCTATCCTGGTCGCGCGGGCTCGGAGTGCCTCGATGACCTCGCCCAGCCGCTCGGTGGTCGTGATCCCGACTTACAACGAGGCGGAGAACATCCTCCCCCTCCTCGCGGAGATCCACTCGGTTGTGCCCGAGATGGACGTCCTTGTCGTGGACGACGCCTCGCCGGACGGCACGGGGACCCTGGTCCGGGACCTCGCCGCCCGAGACCCGCGGGTGCGCCTCCTCGCGCGCCCGGGCAAGCAGGGGCTGGGCACGGCGTACGTCGCGGGCTTCCGCGACTGCCTGGACCGTGGCTACGCGGTCGTCTGCCAGATGGACTCCGACTTCTCGCACCAGCCGCGCTACCTGGCCGATTTCCTGCGCGAGATCGAGCACGCCGACCTGGTCCTCGGGTCGCGCTACGCCCCGGGCGGCGCCACCGAGGACTGGAGCCTCAAGCGCAAGGTCTTAAGTCGCGGCGGGAACTTCTATGCCCGCGCGGTCCTCGGGATCCCCGTCCACGACCTCACGGGCGGGTTCAAGTGTTTTCGCAGGGACGTGCTCGAGGCCGTCTCCCTCGAGACGGTCCGCGCCGAGGGCTACGCCTTCCAGATGGAAATGACCTGGCGGGCCTGGCGCCTGGGCTTCCGCATCCGCGAGGTCCCCATCGTCTTCCCGGACCGCTCGCGCGGGGTGTCGAAACTGTCGGGCGGCATCTTCTGGGAATCCGTCAGGATGCCGTGGTCCCTCCGGTTCGGGGGGAAGGGATAGGCCCCCGCGTCAGAAAGTCACGGCCATCATCACGCGCACGGCGGTCGCGGGCTGGGGAGACCGGGACGCCTCGGGCAGCCGCAGGCCCGACAGCGGGAACAGCATGGCCCCGTCGGCCCGCAAGAGCAGGGCGGACCCGAGCCGGTAGAAGACGTCCGCCCCGACCTCGATCCCGAGCGGCCTCTTCCCGCCCGGAGTCCCGGCCGGCTCCACCGCAAACGCGGCGAGCAGGCTCAATCCCCCGCCGAGGACGTGAGACCCCGACCTCAGCAGGACCCGGTGATAGGCCGGCTTGAAGTAGAAGGCGTTCGTCACCGACCCGATCACCTCGCGAAACAGGATCGAGTCCACCCGGTAGTCCGGGTTGAAGGCGAAGGCGCGCACGAAGGTGTTGGCGGCCACGGCCGCGTCCCGCCGCGCCTGGTCGCGCCAGGCCGCGTCGTCCGGCTGCGCGACCGTGTGCCCGTCCAGGATGCCGAAGCGCCGCGACGACCCGTCGCCGGAGGCCACCCCGCTGAAGAGCCGCACGTTGTGGGGTCCGGCGTCCAGTTCGAACTCGAAGGCCGCGCCCACGCTGAAGAACTTCTTCTTGGTGTCGAATTCCGACGCGTTCAGGAAACTCTGCGTGTAGTGGATGCGGCCATAGACCATGGCCAGTTCCGCCTCGACTCGAAGGGCGAGGTCCGATCGGGGCCGATAGAGGAGGCGGCCCCACAGGGACGGCGTCCAGAAGAAGGCGCTGCGCGGGGTCAGGGCGTAGCAGGCGGGGTCCTGGTCCACGTCGGGGACCCCGGACCCGACGTCCGCGCACTGCTCCGGGAACTTGTTCGCGAGGGCCGGGTCGTTCCGGTCCGACGACAGGCCCTGCCGGGTAATCGAATGGTACATCCCCCAGTCCACCACCGGCCGCCGCTCCTCGTGGAGCGCCTTGCGGCGGGCCTCGACCTCGTCGGGCTCCAGCGGGGACGATTCGAACACGAAGACCCAGCGGTTGACGTCATCGAACTGCTCGGGGTCGTGGGGGTCGAGCGCCACCCGAAACGGGGATTCCGCGACGGCGCCCTCGCCCGGGAACTCCATGCCGATGCGGAAGGCCGCCGCGGGCAGACGGACCTTGAAGAACAGGGCGTCCGCGTGGTCCCCGTGGTCCGAGTCGAGCGCCGCCCCGTCGCTGCGCACGACCCCGAGCCCGAAGTGCTCGGGCATGCGCCCCCCGTAAAAGTGGATGCGGTGGAACAGCCGCAGGTCCCCCCACGCGGCCTGGACCCGCACCGAGTCCCGGAACCCGGTCGTCCCGTCGGACGGCGGGACTTCGGTGCGCGCCAGGAAGGGGAACGGGGCCGACACGTCGCCGAACCCGGGGGTCCCCCCGAATTCGAGGTTGTCGAAGAAATCCACCCGCGCGTGGACGGACAGGAGTTCCCCGACCCGCAGGGCCGGCTCGTACCGGAAGCGCAGGTTCCCGCTCTGGATGACCGAGGACGACTCGCCCAGGCTCGCGTTCCTCGCGGTCGAATCCAGGGGCGGCTGGAACCCCGAGGCCCCGCCCGCGCCGAGGTCCATCCGGTGGAAGACGTTGTATCGGAGGCGCAGGGCGCCGTGGTGGCCCAGGGTGACGAGGGGCGTGATGCGGATGTCCGTGTCGGACCACGCGGCGGGCCGGGGCGCGGCGGGCTCGGGATCGGACGGTTCCTCGGCCCGTGCGAGGACCGCCGGAAGCAGGGCCGCGATCCAGGCCACGAACGGTCCCGCTCTGCACGCCCCGCGATGCACCGCGCCCTCCGTCAGGCGGAGGGATGCTAGGGGGAATCCCCGAGGATGTCAAACGGCCTTGCCGCGAGGGTTTCCAAACCGATACGATGTGTTCATGAGGTGGGTTGTCCTCATCGCCGTGACCTTCCTTCGCGGCACGGCCTCCGGGTACGAGTTCGACCCGAACCTCTGGCAGCGCCTGGTCCTGACCGAGGTGATGGTCGCCCCGGCCGGGGCCACGGCCCAGGCCGGCCAGTGGATCGAGGTCCGCAATCCCAAGGGGGCGCCGTTCAACCTCCAGGGGGTCGTGCTGGCCACGATCCGGGGAGGCTTCCACGTGGTCAGCCCCTCCAAGGCCCTGGTCGCGGAGCCGGACGACCTCCTGCTCCTCGCGCCGTTTTCGGACACCGGGGCGCTCCCGAAGGGCCGCGTGGACTACGCGTACGGGGGGGACTTCTGGCTCGACACGACCGGCGACATCGTGCTGGTCCTCAAGGCCGGGAAACTGGTGGACGTCTTCGCCTACGGCCCGGAGTCGCTCCCGGTGATCCCCGGGGCCTCGTTTTCGCTCGAATCCTCCGCAAGCCAGGTCACGAAGGAATGGTGCTACGGCCGCGAGGCCTACGACCCCGCGGGGAACCTCGGGACCCCCGGCGAGGCCAATCCGAACTGCGACGGGGATGGGGACGGAACCGCCGAGGACCAGGGGGATTGCGACGACCATGACCCGGCGGTGAACTCGGAGGCGATCGAGGTTTGCAACGGGCTCGACGACGACTGCAACGGGTTTGTGGACGACGGCGTCGGCCCTCCGGCGGGTCCCTGCCGGACGCTCGGGGTCTGCGCGGGCACCGATCCCGCGTGCGCGGGGGCCGCAGGGTGGGCCTGCCCCTACCCGGACCCCTACGAGGCCGACGAGGTCTCGTGCGACGGGCTCGACAACGACTGCGACGGCGAGACCGACGAGGACCTGGTCTCCCCGGGTCCCTGCCGGACGCTCGGGGTCTGCGCGGGCACGACGCCCGCGTGCGCGGGGGCCGCGGGGTGGGTCTGCCCCTATCCGGACCCCTACGAGGCCGACGAGGCCTCGTGCGACGGGCTCGACAACGACTGCGACGGCGAGACCGACGAGGGGTACGATGTGGGCGCTGCCTGCACCGTGGGACTCGGGTCCTGCGCGCGGACCGGGACGCGCGCTTGCACCCCGGACCGGACGGGGGCCGTCTGCGACGTCGAGCCGGGACTCGCGACCGTGGAACTGTGCGGTGACGGGCGCGACAACGACTGCGACGGCGCCACGGACGAGGACTTCCCCGTGGGCGAGAAGTGCGAGGTCGGGATCGGGGCGTGCCGGTCCGTGGGGAAGTACCGGTGTGCCGAGGACTCCCTGTCCGTGATCTGCAACGCGGTCCCTGGGACCCCGGAACCCGACCGGTGCGACGACGGCATCGACAACGACTGCGACGGGGCGACCGACGAGGACGACTGCGAGGCCGCGCCGGCCGGCGGGAACGGGGGCTGCTCGGGGGCGGCCGGGCCGGGTCGCGGGGGCGGGCCGGCCGGCCTGCTGGTCCTGATGACCGTCGCGCTCACGGCGCTTCTTCAGGGCCGCCGCGGGGTCCGCCGGCGTCACTCCGGTCGCAGCGGGATGCGGTAGGGCCGGCCCAGGGCCGCGGTCATCAGGCGCGTCAGGAAGGCGATCGCCTCGGCCCGCCGGGTCGGGGCCCCGCCGAACACGGCCGGCGGCACGTCGAGCACCCCGACGTCGCGCCCGCACTCGGCGCACACGATGCTCCCGCCGTCCAGCAGGACGCCCCCCTGGTCCAGGGGGCGGCCGCACGCCGGACACCGGGTCCCGGCCGGGACGTGCCCGACCTCCGCGAGGATGCCCAGACACAGGTCCAGCAGGGGGAGGTGCGTCGCCTCCGGGGGAACCCGCTCCAGCCGGTCGAGATGGGCCACGACGAGGTCGAAAATCCGGGCCGGGGCCGGGGCGTCCCTCAGGAGGTCGCGCGCCGCGGCCAGCATGGCCTGGCCCGCCTCCAGGCGCGCCAGGTCCTCCAGGATCCCCGGGAACTGCCGGATCGGGTCCGCGCCGACCAGGGCCGACAGCCGGGGCGGGGGACGCAGGCGCAGGCGGGCCTGGAACACGACGAACAGGTCCAGCCCCCCGCCGAAGCGCCGCCGGCTGCCGCGCGCGGAGCGGGCCATGGCGGACACCAGGCCGTGCCCCCGCGTCAGGAGGGTCACGATCAGGTCCCGTTCGCCGTACGCGACCCGGTCGAGGATCAGACCCGGGACGACGAGGTCATCCATGAGGAACGGGGTCCACGTGTTGGACCTTGGGGACATCCAGGACGCGCGACACGTCTTCCAGGCCGGCCCCGGTCCCGACCGTCAGGATGGCGACCAGGATCCCGACCATGAAGACGATGACGATCGCGAGGACCGTCCAGTTGATCGCGGGCTCGCGGCCCCGATCCAGCACGATGTCGCAGACCGCGTCGGGACCGGTCGTGGAGGCGGAGTCTTCGTCGCGGCCCGGGCCGGAGGCCCGCTGTGTCCTCCAGTGGTCCACGAGGGCCGCGAGCGCCGGGTCCGGGTCGATCCCCACGGTCCGACAGTACGAGACCACGAAGCCCCGGGCGTAGGCCGGGGCCGGGAGGTCCTCCAGGCGGTCCCCCTCGAGGGCGCGGAGACTCCGGACGGGGATCCGGGTGACGGCGGCCACGTCCTCGAGCGTCATCCCGGCCCGCTCGCGCCCCGAGGCCAGGTACGTCCCGATCCCGTCCATCCCGCCGCCGTTCCAGACCGGTCGGACGGGACTCTATCGCCGGACGACGAGGGTGTCAACGCGCGAGGCACGCCGGGATCCGGGGGCCGGGATCCGGCATCCGGGGGCCGGCGTCCGGGGTCGCCGGGCACGTGGCCTCACCGTCACGCCCCGCTCATCGCGACCAACGTGGCCCTGGCACGGACACTGGCACTGACCCTGACCCTGTCACTGACCCCTGCCACTGTCCCTGTCACGGAACCTGTCTCCCGGCGTCCGGAATCCGGCATCCCGATCTCGGCAGCACGACGGAACCCCTTGCACGGTCGCGCTCTCGTGCCAGCCGCGACTGGGGCCCCGGCTTCCCGCGCAGGGAGCGA
>DYKK01000095.1 GCA_020722625.1 Anaeromyxobacter dehalogenans | reverse complement strand
GCGCTGGGGAGGACGTGCCTGTGGCACGTCCGATAGATGGGGGGGCTCGCGTCTCCAGGGGAACCACGAAGCAAGCAAGTCGCGCTCTTCAAACGACCCTCGCGTCCCGGACCTTCAGGCGGGGCGCGCCGGTGCGGTCGTCCAGGGTCAGCGTGAAGGCGACATCCACGGTCCGGCCCGTCCACCCACCGCCACCACCCACCGACCCCCGGTCCGGCCCCGCGCCCTCGCCGGCCGCCCCGTCGCCCGCGGAGAGCCCCGCGCCCCCGTTGTCGGCCCCGCGGAACCAGATCGCGCCGAGGCGCGCGCCCTCGTGCTCCACGACCATCTGGACGTGCTGCCGGTCGCGACCCACGAGGCGCGCCTCCGCGACCCGCGCGCCCATCAGCGCGAAGACCGGCTCGGGGTTGCCGACCCCGTGCGGCTGGAGGTCTTGCAGGCGCTCGACCAGGTCGGGCGTCAGGTCCGGCCCGCGGGCGACCGCGTCAATCCGCAGGCGCGGGGTCAGGACCTCGTCCGGGACGTCGCGGTCCCCGGCGGCCCGCAGGGCCGCCACGACCTCCCCGACCCGCCCCTCCTCCACCGTGAGCCCCGCGGCCAGGGAATGCCCGCCCGCGCGGACCACGAGGTCCCCGAGCGACGTCACCGCCCTCCCGATGTCGAAACCCGGGACGCTGCGGCACGACCCACGACCCTCGCCGTCCGCGACCCCGATGACCACCGCGGGGCGGTGGAAGGCCTCGACCAGCCGGGCCGCCACGATCCCCACGACCCCCGGGTGCCACCCGGCCCCGGCCACGACCAGGAGGCGGTGGGCGAGCGCGTCGCCCTCCAGGACCTGGCGGAGCGCCTGGTCCAGGACCTCGGCCTCGATCCGGCGGCGGGACTCGTTCTCGCGGTCGAGGATCGCGGCCAGGCGGGTCGCCTCCTCGGCGTCGCGCGCCACCAGGAGGTCGAGGGCCACCGCCGGGTCCCCGAGCCGTCCGACGGCGTTCAGGCGCGGGCCGATCTGGAACCCCAGGACCCCCGCGGTGACCGGGCGGTCCGCGACACCGGCCACCGCGCGCAGGGCCGCGACCCCGGGGCTCGGGGAGGCGTGGATCCGTTTCAACCCCGCGTGCACCAGGATGCGGTTGTCGTCGGTCAGGGGGACCACGTCCGCGACGGTCCCGATCGCGACGAGGTCCAGCAGCGCCCTCGGGTCCGCGTCGTCCTCGCGCAGGCGCCCCGCGCGGATCAGGGCCCGCCGCACGGCCCCCGCGAAGTAGAAGGCGATCCCCACGGACGCGAGCCCCTTGAACGGGAAGGGGCAGTCCGGGCGGTGCGGATTGACCAGGGCCGCGACCTCGGGGAGGGTGTCGCCCGGGAGGTGGTGGTCGAGCACGACCAGGTCCGCGCCGCTCTCCCGCAGGACCCGCGCCTCGTCGAGGCTGCGCGTCCCGCAGTCCACCGCAACGAAGAGCCGCGCGCCCTCGCCTCGCAGGGCCGCCAGCCGCTCGCCGTTCAACCCGTACCCGTCGCGCATCCGCTGGGGGAGGAAGGCGCTCGCGGGGGTCCCGACCTCCCGGAGGAACCGCAACAGCAGCGCGGCGGCCGTCATCCCGTCCGCGTCGTAGTCGCCGTAGATGCAGATCGGTTCCGACGCCTCGACGGCCCGCAGCGTCCGCGCCACGGCCCGGTCCATGTCCCGCAAGGTCCAGGGGTCGCGCAGGTCCTGGAGCCGGGGGTTCAGGAAGGCGCGCGCCCGGTCGGGGTCGCCGGCGCCCCGCAGGACCAGGGCCGCCGCGCACAGCCTCGGGACGCCCGCCTCGCGCGCCAGGGCCTCGACCGCGCCGGGGTCGGGGTCCAGGAACTCCCACCGGGGGGCCGGCAGGGGGATGCGAGGGAGGTCCGCGGGCCAGGCCATCACGCCCTCGCGGCGGCCCGCTTCTGCATCATCCGATTCAGATAGATGGTCAACGGGCTCGCCACGAATATCGAGGAATACGTGCCCAGGATGATCCCCAGGAACAAGACCATGGCGAAGTCCTGGACGGTCCCGCCCCCGAGCAGCACGATGGCCACCAGAACGATCCCGGTGGTGAGGCTCGTCAAGACGGTCCGGGAGAGGGTCTCGTTGATGCTCAAATTGATCGTCTTCAGCAGGTCTCCGCCGCGGCCCTTCTGGAGGTTCTCGCGGATCCGGTCATAGACCACGATCGTGTCGTTGATGTCGTACCCGATCAACGCGAGGAGCGCGGCGATGATCGGGAGCGTGAACTTGATGTCCGCCACGATGATGAACGCGAGGACCAACAGCACGTCATGGACCAGGCACGCGATGGCCCCCGGCGCGAACTTCACGTCGAAGCGCAGCGCGATGTAGATCAGGATGCCGATGATCGCATACAGCAAGGCCAGCATCCCGGTCTGGAAGAGTTCCTTCCCGACCGAGGGGCTGACGGACGCGGTCGAAAGGACGTCCACGAAGGCGTCCCCGAACCGGGCGCGCAGGGCGTCCGTGACCTGGTCCTTGACCGCCTGGACCTCGACCGTGAAGCGGTCGTCCCGGAGGGCCGCGATCTTCTTGCGGGCCTCCTCCTCCACGCGCAGGGCCTCGGCCCGCACCTCGTCGTCCTTCGCGCCGAGCAGGAGGTCCTTCTCCCGGTAGAGGTCGGTCAGGACCTGCTCCTCCTTGTCCGAGGTCATCGCGATGCTCGCGTGCCCCGCGGCCCCGAAGACCTGGCTCATCTCGTGCCGGGCCGCGTCCAGGGGCCACGCCACCGGCAGGCGTACGTAGAACTTGTCCCCGGCCTCGTAAGGCGTCTCGACCGCAGTGCCCCGGCCGAACCGGCGCTCGATCTCGCGCGCCATCTCCATCTTCTTGAGCGGGGTCAGGAGGCTCGGCAGTTCCGTGAAGACCTGGAACTTCACGGTGTCCTCGGCCCCTCCCGCACCCACATCGAAGTCCTGGACCTCGACCTGGGTCCCGGTCAGCCCGGTCTGGCGGGTCACGAGGTCGTCCACGACCTTCTTGATCTCGTCGCGGTCCACCCCGGCCGAAACGCGGAACTCCGCGATGACCTTGGTCCCACCCTTGAAGTCGATCCCGGCGTCGAACCCGACGACGAGGATCACGCCGAGGCTGACGACGGCCAACCCGGTGGAGAACGGGACCCAAAACCGGGCGGCCCTCATGAAATCCACGTTGGTGCCGGGCCTGATCCATTCCATGGCGGCGCTCCTTGTTCAGATCCCCATGCTCAGGCGCTCGGGGTGAAAGCGGTCGAGGTACCCGTCGTAGATCACCCGGGTGACCCACACCTGCGTCACGACGGTGCACACGATCCCGATCAGGAGTGTCACGGCGAATCCATAGACGGGTCCGCTCGAGAAGTTCAGCAGGACCACCCCCGCGATCGCGGTCGTGAGGTTCGAGTCGAAGATGGCCGAAAACGCCTTGCCGTAGCCGGCCTCCAGGCTCGCCCTCGGTCCCTTGCCCAGGCGCATCTCCTCGCGAATACGCTCGCTGATGAGGACGTTCGCGTCCACGGCCATGCCGATCGTGAGCACGATCCCCGCGAGCCCCGGCATGGTCAGGGCCGCGTTGAACCCGATGAGGATCGCCACGATGAACAGGACGTTCAGGACCAGCCCCAGGTCCGCGACGAGCCCCGCACCCCGATAGTAGATCAGCATGAACAGGAACACAGCGGCCACCGCCACCACGAGCGCGATCACGCCCGCCCGGATGGTGTCGCTCCCGAGCGACGGCCCGACCACGAAGTCGTGGACCTTGTGGACCGGGGCCTTGTACGCCCCGTGCGTGAGCACCGTGACCAGGGACTGGGCCTCGCGCAGGACCTCGCGCGGGTGGCGCGCCCCGCCCAGCGTGATCTTGGCCCGGCCGCCGCCGATACGCTCCCTGATGACCGGGGCCGAGTTGATCTCGTCGTCGAGCATGATCGCCATGTACTCGCCGACGTTCTGCTCGGTAACCTCCTCGAACTGACGGGCGCCGGCGGCGTCGAACTCGAGCGACACGTACGGCTCGCCCTGCTGCTCGAACAGGACCATGGCGCGCGTCAGGTGGTCCCCGGTGACCTTCGCGGTCGCCCACACGATGTGCGTGCGCCAGTAGCGCTCCTGCACGATGTTGCCCTCGCGCCGCTCGACCATCTCGAAGCCGACCATGTGGTCGTCCGACAGACGGAGGGTCTTCAGGAACGACAGGAGGGCGTTCTTGGCCAGGGCGTCCCCCGTCCCGGGTCGCAGGCCCGCGTCCGCGCGCACGAACCACTGGGTCGTGGTCGGGTCGCGCTCGATCCGCAGCAGACGCCCCTTCTCGGGGAACTTCTCCTGGAACGCGGCGAGGGCCTCCATCTGTCCCTTGAAGAAGTCCGCGGTCTCCGGGGCCCGGTCCACAATGCGAAAGGCCAGGCGCGCGGTCTGACCGATGCGGTTGCGGACCTCCTCGACCTGCTGCCCGCGCACGCCCGGCAACTGGATGTCAATGTCCGTGTCGCCGTTCTTGCGCACGTCGGGCTCGACCAGGCCGAACGCCTCGATGCGCTTGCGGATCACATCCAGGGTCTGGTTGACGACCTCGTCCCGGATGGCAGCGACGCGAACCTCGCTCAACTGCAACAGGACCTCGTGGCCGGACGGGGGCTGGCGCACGAGGTCGGACCGCAATTCATCCACGAGGTCGGACGTCAGGACCTCCACGTCGCCCTCGTTCGTGAACGTGACCTTCAGGGTGTCGAAGTCCACGCGCTCCACCCGGAAACGGTCCTGGAGGGCCTTCTTGTCGTCGTCCGACAGCGCCTCCGGCGCCTTCCCGTCCTGGCGGGCCAGGGCGTTCACCAGGACCTCGATCACGGCCTCGCGCGTGCGCAGGAGGTTCTCGCCGATGGCCTTCTTGTAGTCCACCGTGTAGCGCAGTTCCAGGCCCCCCTGGAGGTCGAGCCCGAACGACAGGCGCTTGGCGAACGGGTACCACCCGGGCATCGCCCCCTCGGGGACCAGGGATGGCAGGACGTACAGGGCCGCCAGGGCCGTCATCAGGACGACCAGGATCGGCCTCCACATCTTCCGCTTGTTCATGACGTTTCCCTTGTCGTGACGATGAGCGCGCCCGTCAGGAGGTCTTCTTGGCCTCTCCCTCGATGTAGTGGCCGGCCACGTGCCCCTTGACCACCTGGATGCGGGTGTCCTTCGCGACCTCGAGGGTCACCACGTTGCCGGAGATGGACACGATCCTCCCGATGACCCCGCCCGAGGTCAGGACCCGGTCGCCCGACTTGAGGGCGCTCAGGAACTCCTCCTGCTTCTTGCGCTGCTTCTGCTGGGGCCGGATGATCAGCAGCCAGAACACGAGGATCATGACCCCGAAAAAGATCAGGGTCGTCCACATCCCGCCCCCGGCGTCCGGGTGCGGGGCCTGGGGTCCGGGGCTCGTGGTCGCGGGAGCCGGGGCCGCCGCGGCCGGAGTCGGAGCGGGAGCCGGCGCGGTCTCGACTGCGGGGGCCGCGGGCGCCGGGGGCTGTCCGGGCGGCGTCCCCCCGGTGACCTGGGCCAGGGTGATCAGGGTGGTCAACAACGCGTTCACGGGCACCTCCTTGCCGCTCCCCCAGGGGAACGGACGGCGGTTGATAGCAGAAACCGCCCGAAAGGTCAAAGCCCTTTTGCGCGAGGCTGGACGGCCGCCGGTGTTGCGAACGACCCGGGAACCTGCTACGTTGCCGGCCGGTCGCTGGAACGGGGGTGGCGATGGCCGACACGATCCTGGGCGAGACGACGCGGGAATGCGAAGATCGCGACGACCTGCGTCTGACCGAGCGGATGCTGCGGAACCGGACGATCCTCCTGTCCTCGGAGGTCTCGCCGGCCACAGCCCGCCGCGTGATCGAGCAGATCCTGGTCCTGGAGGCGGACGACCCGGAACGTCCCATCACGTTCCTGATCAACTCGCCCGGGGGCGACGTGCACTCCGGGTTCGCGATCTACGACTGCATCCGGTTCGTGCGGCCGAGGGTGCGCGTGGTCTGCACCGGCCTGACCGCGAGCATCGCGACCGTGGTCCTGCTGGGCGCGGAGCGCGACGACCGCCTGTCGCTGCCCAACACGCGCTTCCTGATCCACCAGCCCCTGTTCCACACGGAAATCTTCGGCCCCGCCTCGGACCTCGAGATCACGGCGAACGAGATCCTGCGGACCAAGGACCGGATCAACCGGCTCATCGCCGAGGAGACGGGCCAGCCCCTCGAGCGCGTCGAGCGCGACACGATGCGCGACTTCTGGATGTCCGCGGAGGAGGCGGTCCAGTACGGCCTGGTGGCGCGGATCATC
This sequence comes from Anaeromyxobacter dehalogenans, assembly GCA_020722625.1. Classification (GTDB taxonomy): domain Bacteria; phylum Myxococcota_A; class UBA9042; order DTJE01; family DTJE01; genus DYKK01. The sequence continues at coordinate 3,935 of DYKK01000095.1, read as the reverse complement.
GCCCGGCGGGACGAGGCGGGATAGAGAGCATGGAGACGATCGCTGTCTATGGGAAGGGCGGGATCGGCAAGTCCGTGGTGGCCACCAACCTGAGCGTCCACTACGCCCAGGCGGGGCTCCGAGTCCTGCACGTGGGGTGTGACCCCAAGCACGACTCGGCCATCCGGCTGCTCGAGTCCCCGACGAACATCCGGACCGTGCTCGAGGTCCTGTCCGACAACCCCGAGGACCCCCCGCCCGAGGACATCCTGACGCTGGGCCGGTACGGCATCGCCTGCTGCGAGGCCGGCGGTCCCCCCCCGGGGGTCGGGTGCGGGGGCCGCGGCGTGGCCCGTGTGATCGAGACGCTCGACGAGATGCAACTGCTGCAATCCGGGCAGTACGACGTCGCGATCTTCGATGTCCTGGGCGACGTGGTCTGCGGGGGATTCGCGGCCCCGCTGCGCGAGGGGTTCGCGCGGAAGGTCGTGATCGTCGTGTCCGAGGAGCCCATGGCCCTGTTCGCCGCGAACAACATCACCCGGGCTGTGGATATTTACAAGGAAAACGGGGTGCGCCTCGCCGGGCTCGTGGTCAACCTGCGGTCCAACCAGGCCCCTCGTGGTCCGCTCCAGGCGTTCGCGGAGCGCCTGGGGACAACGATCCTGGGCGTCCTCGAGCGGGACCCGCGCATCATCGAGGGCGAGAAGGTCCAGCGCACCATCCTCGAGTACGCCCCCGAGGCCCCGGCGGCCCAGGTGATGCGCTCGGTCGGGGAGGCCCTGCGCGTCCTGGACCCCGAGTCCCTCCCGCTCCCCACCCCGATGACGGACGACGAGTTCTTCAACTTCATGCGCCTGAACGGGGGCTAGGCGGATGGACGGCGCGAACAACCAGCCCCCCCGGGCCCCGTCCGGACCGCGCCTGCACGGAGGCGATGCCTCCGTCGAACGCATCGCCCGCCTGCTGGGCCTGGAGGACGCGCCCGAGGAGTGGCGGGTGCGGTTCGCGGCCTGGTACGACGACCACCTGCTGGTCCTGGTGGGGCCGAAGGGAGCGCCCACGCTGGTCCTGATGGTCACGGAGGCGTCCGCCGAGACGCCGGCCTGGGTCCGGACGGACCGGCTCGCGATCACGTACAAGGGGACCGGTCACGTCCCGACGACCGTGGACGCGCTCGTGCGCGAGCGCGCCCCGGAGAGGATGGGGCCCCTGGCCGCGACCGACCTCCTGCGCCTCCTTCAGGACGACCCGGACACGCGCCCCCTCCCCGAGATCCCGACCACCACCGGCCAGGAAGTGACGAACCTCCTGACCACGTGGGCGGGTCCGGACGCCTACGCCGAGTTCTTCGCGGTGGGGGAGGTCCAGCGCACCCAGCTGGACAGTATAGACCTGTCCGGGGCCTTCCGCTTCGTCCAGCACTGCGAGACCGAGTGCCTGATGCAGGCCCCGCACGGGGTCGCGCCCCTCGTGTCCGCGGTCGAGTACCCCTGGGACAACCGCACGCGGGGGATCGACCTCGGGGCCGACGCGCCGCGCATGGACCCGGCCGTGGACGGGATGATGACCACGGAACTCACCGAGCGGGACGTCATCTTCGGGAACCCGAAGCGCCTGCGGGAGGTCCTGGACCGGGTCGTCGCGGCGCCGAATCCCGACGAGAAGATCATCTTCTTCAGCAACACCTGCGTCCCGATGGTGATCGGCGAGGACGTCGAAAGCGTGGTCCGCCAGTACGCGCGCAAGTCGCGGGTCCCCCTCGTCTATCTGACGGTGACCCCCAAGAGCATGTACAACGTGTTCCGGGACCTCCTGTACACGCGGCGCCGGCGTGCCGAGGCCGAGGCCGGCCCGCCCGATCCCGCCGCGGTCAACCTGATCGGCTTCCCGGACGGTCCCCTGACCCAGGGCCTCCGGGACCTGCTGGCCGGGGCGGGCATCCGCGTCAACGCCCACCTGATCCCGAACTTCAGCGTGGCCCGGATCCTGGCCCTGCCCGGGGCCGCCCTGAACGTCCTGTACCCCAACCGCGTCTGGGCGAACCACTACGCACACCTGACCGAGGACTCGCGCACGCCGGTGATCGAGCCTCCGGCGCCGTACGGGTTCGAGGGGACGAGACGCTGGCTCCTGGCGGTCGGCCGGGCCCTCGGGCGCGAGGCCGAGGCGGAGCAGGCGTTCGAGGCCGCCGCGTCCGGCCGTCGCGAGGCGTGGGAGGCGGCCCGCGTCGAGGCCCGGGAACACGGGGTGGCCCTGGTGGTGCGGGCCCAGGAGACCGCGCACCTGACCGACCCGACCACCACGTGGGGCATTCCCCTGCTCGCGGTGCTCCAGGAGGCGGGGTTCCGGGTCGAAGTCCTCCTGAAGGTGTCGGACCGGCGCGAGGCCCGCGAGGCGGCCGAGGAGGTCCGCTCGGCCGCGCGCGACCCGGAGGCCGTGACGCTCCGGGCCTTCAACTCGTTCGAGACGATGCGCCGGCGCCTGCGCGAGTCGCCCGCGGACGCGGTCCTGTCGTACCACACCTTCGACTGGCGGGTGACCGAGGCCGGGAAGAACCGGTTCTCGTTGCAGGTCTTCGAGATGGGACTGGACGGCGCGGTGCGGACCGTGGAGCGCCTGTGCGGGGTCTGCCGCACGCCGTTCTATCGGCGATACCGGGACTTCCTGGCTCGCCGCGTGGACGGGATGCCCCTGGTCCCGCGGGCGGGAGGCGCCGATGGAGCCCTTTAGCCACATCGTCTCGCTGCGGGCGGGGGGCGAGGACACGGACTCCCCGGACTTCAGCCAGCGGATCACCTACACGTACCTGATCGGGGTCTATCTGGCCACGAATGCGATCCGCGACGCCTACACCCTGGTGGACGGGCCGGACTGCGTGCACATGAAGAGCCAGTTCATCCAGGGCAACCACGACTGGCTCTCGACCCTGGTCAGCGTGTCGGGGCACCACCGCGTCGCGAACACGGCCCTGCACCCGGTCCAGATGGCCAAGGGGCGCGAGGACGCCCTGCGCTCGACGCTGTCGCGCATGGCGTCCCACCCGTACGCGGGCGGGGTGCTCGTGACGTCCATGCCCATGGCCGCGGTGACCGCGGTGGACTACGAGCGGCTGTGCCGGGACGTCACCCGCGAGACGGGACGACCCGCGATCACGGTCCCCGGGCGCTCCCTGAACGGGGACTGGATGGACGGGTACGCCGAGGTCTTGACGGCCCTGGCCCGGCGGCTCGACCTGTCCGGGGGCCGTCCTGACCCGCGCAAGGTCGCCGTCATCGGCTACCTGATGGACCGCAACGAGGGCGACCACCGGGCGAACCTGCGGGAAATCCGCCGGATCCTGACCGCCCTGGACTTGGACGTGGTCTCGGTGTGGCTGGAAGGGCAGTCGTTCGCGGACCTCGCGGCGGTCCGGGACGCGGGCGTGGTCCTGTCCCTGCCTTACGGGCGCAAGGCCGCGCAGTGGGTCGCGCGCCGCACCGGGGCGCGGCTGATCGAGTGCGAGGTCCCCTTCGGCCTGCCCGCGACCGAGCGCTTCGTGCGGCAGGTCGGGCGCGAGACGGGCCGGGAGGAGGCCGCGGAGGCCCTGATCACCCGCGAACTCGCCGACATCGTCCCGGCCCTGGAGTTCGTGATCCCGGCCGTGTTCCAGAACCGGCTCGCGGGGTACGTGGGCGACCCGGTCCTGGTCCGGGGGCTCGCCGAGACCCTGAACCTCCTGGGCGCCCACCTGGACTTCGCGGTCCTGACGAACCTGGCCCGACACGTGGGCGACCTCGAGGCCGTGCTGGGCGGCCGGACCGCCCTCCTGGTGTATCCGCGCCTGCGGGCGATGATGGCCTTCCTGCGCGAGCGCGCGGCGCGGCCCCGCCTGGTCCTGCTCGTCGCGAACAACGCCGGGGTGGGGATGATGCCCCGCCCCGGCCTCGCCACGGTCGAGTTCGGCTTCCCCTCGT
>DYKK01000094.1 GCA_020722625.1 Anaeromyxobacter dehalogenans | reverse complement strand
TAGACATGAAATTTGCTTCGTATCATTTCACCACCCTGGGGCCGCGACTTCCCCCGGCTATCGGACGTGCCACCGGCACGTCCTCTCCCGCTCGGTCGCTTCGCTCCCTGCGCGGGAAGCCGGGGCCCCAGTCGCGGCTGCCACGAGACCGCGACAGATCAAGGTGTTCCGTCGTGCTGCCGAGATCGGGGTGGCGGATCGTGGGAATTCTGAAAGGAGGCTCCCGATGACGGTCTTCCTGACGGGCGGGACGGGGTTCTTGGGGTCGCACGTGGCCGAGGCCCTGGCGCAGGAGGGGCTGGACGTGGTCGCCCTGGCCCGGGACGAGCGCCGCGCAGGGCGCCTGAGGGGGCTGGGAGCGGAAGTCTGCCTCGGGGACCTCGACGCGGCCGGAGGGATGCGGGCCGTGGAGGAGGCCCTGAGGCGGTGCGATGCCGTGGTCCACGTGGCCGGGCTCGTGAAGGCGGCGCGGACGGCCGACTTCCACCGGGTCAACGTGGAGGGGACGGCGCGGCTCGCGGACGCGATGGTCCGCCGAGGCCGCGGGAAGCGCTTCGTCCTGGTGTCTTCCATCGCGGCCCAGGGACCCGGGGACGGGCCGGGCGAGCGTCCTCCGGACCGCCCCGAGGCCCCGCTGACTGCCTACGGGCGGAGCAAACTCGGCGGGGAGCGGGCGGTGGTCGCGCGGGCGGGGGACCTGTCGGTCACGATTATTCGACCCCCGATTATCTATGGGCCTCGGGACATCGAGTTCCTGAAGGTCTTCCAGGTGGCGGCGCGGCTACGTATCCTCCCGGCCGTGGACCCCGGACAGGTGGTCAGCGTGATCCACGCGAGGGACTGCGCGAGGGCCGTGACAACCGCCGTGCGCCTGGAGCGGACGCCGAGGATGGTCTATCCGGTGGACGACGGGGCGCCGCACACGTGGACCGAGATGGCGGCGGTGGTGTCCGGCGTGCTGGGGAAGTGGGTGCGCGTGGTCCGGATCCCGCGCTGGGCCGCGCTGGCCGGGGCGTGGGCGTGGGAGACGTGGGGCCGCGTGACCCGGACGGCGGTGGTGATGTCGCGGGACAAGGTCCGGGAGGCCGAGGCCCGGTACTGGGTCGCAGGTTGCTCGGCCGCGCGGGAGGACCTCGGGTACGTCCCGGAGGTCTCGCTCCGGGAGGGGGTGGAGGAGACGGTGCGGTGGGCCCGGGACACGGGCCGGATGTGACCGGGAGGCGTCGGGCGCGTCACGCGAGCCGCTGTCGCAGTTCGTCGAGGTCCCGGAAGACCAGGTGGGGGGGATGCTCGGTCCCCGCGAGGTCGTCCTCGCGCGCCTCGCCCGACAGGACCAGGACCGCGAGCATCCCCGCGGCCCGGGCCATCCTCACGTCCGTGTAGAGCCGGTCCCCGACGAAGGCGATGCGGTCTCGGGGTTCGCCGAGACGCTCGCACAGGGCCTCGACCATGCGGGGGCCGGGTTTGCCGATGACCTCGTCGGGCCGGCGGCCCGTGGCGGCCTCGACCAGGGCGAGGAAGGCCCCCACGTCCGGCCAGGGGCCGCCCGGGACCGGGCAGACGATGTCCGGGTGGGTCGCCACGAAGAAGGCCCCGCGCCGCACGAGGTCGCACAGGTCGCGCATCTTCCGGTAGGTCAGGCCCGTGTCGAAGCCCAGGACCACCGTGTCCGCCCCCGAGGGGTCGTCCGCGAGGGAAACGCCCCCGTCGCGGAACTCGCGGACCAGGGAAGGGGTCCCGACCAGGAACACGCGGGCATCCGGGCGGTGTCGCCGGAGAAAGGCGATGGTGGCCTCGCCGGACGTCAGGACCTCCCGCGGGTGGGTGGCGACCCCGAGCCGGTTCAGTCGCTTCACGTAGTCGTCGCGGCCGCGCGACGAGTTGTTGGTCACGAAGACCACGGGGATCCCCCGGGCGTCCAGAAGGCCCTTGAGGGCGCGGGCCCCGGGCAGGAGCCGGTCCCCGAGCCAGGTGGTCCCGTCCAGGTCCAGGGCGAAGGCCCGGACGGACGACAGGCGTTTCAGGGAACCCGGGATGACCTCGCGCATGGACATCCGCCCCCGGGGGACCGATGCGAGCCTGACAGAGCCCCGGGAACCGTGTCAATGAGGTGGCACGATTCTCATTGATTTCCGCGCGGTCCGGGGGTAGGTTCCAGGCCGGTTGAACTCACGGAGGGTTTCCATGAGAGATGTCGTCATCGTTGGTGCCGCGAGGACCCCGGTCGGGTCCTTCCTGGGGAGTCTGTCCACGGTTCCGGCCCCGCGCCTGGGGGCCGTGGCCATCGCCGAGGCATTGAGGAGGGCCGGCGTGCCGGGGGACCAGGTGGACGAGGTCTTGATGGGCTGCGTCCTGCAAGGGGGGATCGGACAGGCCCCCGCGCGCCAGGCCGCGATCTTCGCGGGCCTGCCCGATTCCGTGCCGTGCACCACGGTCCACAAGGTCTGCGGGTCCGGCCTCAAGACCGTGATGATGGCGGCCCAGGCCGTGCGGGCCGGGGACGCGGAGTGCGTGGTGGCCGGCGGCATGGAGAACATGAGCCTCGCCCCTTACGCGCTCGAGGCGGCCCGGACCGGGTATCGCATGGGCAACGGACAGGTCGTGGACCTGATGATCAAGGACGGCCTGTGGGACCCGTACAACGACTTCCACATGGGCATGGCGGCCGAGAAGTGCGCGGCCGAGCGTGGGATCTCGCGCGAGGCCCAGGATGCGTTCGCCGCGGAGTCCTACCGGCGCGCCCAGGCCGCCATCGCGGAGGGGCGGTTCCGGGACGAGATCGTGCCGGTCACGGTCCCGCAGAAGCGGGGGGACCCGGTGGTCGTGGACACGGACGAGGAGCCGGGCCGCGGGCGCATTGACAAGATCCCCACCCTGAGGCCCGCCTTCCAGAAGGACGGGACCGTGACCGCGGGGAACGCCTCGTCCATCAACGACGGGGCCGCGGCGGTGGTCGTGATGTCCCGGCAGGCCGCGGAGGCCGCGGGGGCGAAGCCGCTCGCCCGCATCGTGGCGGCCACGCAGCACGCCCAGGACCCGGCGTGGTTCACGACGGCGCCGGCGTATGCGATCCAGGCGCTGCTCGCGAAGACGGGGCTCGGCAAGGACGACGTGGACCTGTACGAGATCAACGAGGCCTTCGCCGTGGTCAGCCTGGCGGTGAACGAGATCGTGGGCCTGGACCCCGCGCGGGTGAACGTGAACGGCGGGGCCGTGGCGATCGGGCACCCGATCGGGGCGAGCGGGGCCCGGATCCTGACGACCTTGCTCTACGCGATGAAGGCCCGGGGGGCCCGGCGGGGCGTGGCGAGCCTGTGCATCGGGGGCGGCGAGGCCGTGGCCATGCTCGTCGAGGCAGGTTGATCGGGGTGGTCGGCGGCGCGGTCCGACCGCGCGCGAACGGACGAGGTGACCCATGTCCTTCCAGAACATCACCCTCGAACACGACGGGCCCGTGTCGGTCCTGACCGTCGCGCGGCCCGCGGTCCTGAACGCCCTGAACTCTGCGACCCTGAAGGAGATCAAGGAGGCCGTGTGGGAGGTGTGGAACCGGGAGGGGTGCGCGGTCCTGGTCCTGACCGGGACCGGGGACAAGGCGTTCATCGCGGGCGCGGACATCGCCGAGATGAGCGACCTGGGTCCGTCCGGGGCCGCCCGGTTCGCCGAGGCCGGGCACACGGTCTGCTCGATGCTGGAGCGGATGCCGCGGGTCGTGATCGCGGCCGTGAACGGGTACGCGCTCGGCGGGGGGTGCGAGGTCGCGCTCGCGTGCGACATCGTGATCGCGAGCCGCACCGCGGTCTTCGGGCAGCCGGAGGTCCAGCTGGGCATCATTCCCGGCTTCGGGGGCACGGCACGCCTGGCCCGCGCCATCGGCCGCGGCGCGGCGATGGAGTGGATCCTGTCGGGCAACACCTGGCCCGCGGAGGAGGCGTGCCGGCTGGGCCTCGTGAACCGGGTGACCGAGCCCGGGGACCTGATGGCCGAGGTCCGGAAACTGGCCGGCCAGATCGCGTCGCGCGGGCCGCTCGCGGTCCAGGCGGCGAAGCGCCTGATCCATGACGGCCTGAGCGTGCCCCTGGACGCGGCCCTGCGCACCGAGGCCGCGGTCTTCGCGACCCTGTTCGATTCCGCGGACCAGAAAGAGGGGATGCGGGCGTTCCTCGCGAAGAGGCGCCCGGAGTTCCGGGGGTCGTGAGGCGGCCCTCAGCAGCGCCGGCGCAGACGCAGTCCGAGCCACGCGAGCAGCAGGGGCAGGAGCGGGGCCGCGGCTCCGGGGGAGGCGGCCGTCGCGGCGGCGCACCCACCACCGCCTCCACCGCCGGTCTGGGGCGGCGGCGTCGCATCATCCGGCGCGGGAGGCGCGCCCGGGTCGAAGGGCTCGAACACGTCCGCGGGCGGCGGCTCGACCGGGGACCCCGGGCGCAGGCACACCTGTCCGAAGCCCCCGCCGGCGGAACAGGAAAGGCCCGCCGGGCACCACCCGGCCACGCAGTTCTGGGTGCAGTAGGACTGCCCGTCCGTCGCGGGCCAGCAGATGCCGGTCACGCAGTCGGACCCCTGGGAGCACGCCTCGCCCGTCCGGGCCTTGCCCGCATCGGGCATGCACACGCCGAACTCGGTGCTCCCGTACGACACGCACGCGGTCCCCCAGGGGCACAGCCAGTCGTCGAGGTTGCAGGCCCGCCGGCAGTAGGCCTGGCCCGTCCCGATCAGGGGCACGCACCAGGCGCTCGCGCAGTCCTCGTTTTTCGAGCAGGCGGCCCCGTCCGGCTTGGCCGCGGGGGTCGTGCCCTCGGGCAGGGTGCAGAGGTCGCCGAAGTAGCCCCCGTCCTTGCAGACCATGTTGCTCGGGCACCACCCCTCGATGCAGTTCTGGGTGCAGTAGGACGCCCCCGACGCCCCGGTCCAGCAGATGCCGGTCACGCACTCGGAGCCGTTCGTGCACGCCTCGCCGGTCCGGGACTTGTTCACGTCGGGCATGCACACGCCGAACTCGGTGCTCCCGTAGGACACGCACGCGGTCCCCCAGGGGCAGAGCCAGTCCTCGAGGTTGCAGGCCCGCCGGCAGTAGGACTGGCTCGTCCCGATCAACTGCACGCACCAGTTGCTCTGGCACTCGTCGTGGGTCTTGCACGAATCCCCGTCCGGCTTCTTCTTGGGGGGAAGGGTCCCGGGCAGACAGGCCCCGCGGCCCCCGCCGACGTTCGCGCAGTAGTAGCCCGAGTAGCAGTCCTGGGCCGCGACCGTGCACTCCTTTCGGCACAGGGCCTGGCCCCCGGCCTCCGCGAAGCACAGGTCCGACTGGCACTCGGCGTCGTTCGAGCACAGGGACCCGAGCGACTTCTTTTGCACCGGGACCTGGTCCTCGGGGAAGCAGCCCCCGGTCGTCGAGTACGACGGCGCCCAGCACGCCTGGCCCGCCGGGCAAGTGGGGGAGTTCTTGTTGCACGCGACCCGACAGAACATCCCGGACCCGTCCGGGGTCGAGAAGCAGAAGGAGGTGGCGCACTCGAAGGAGTTCGAGCACGGCTCGCCCTCGGCCTTCTTCTTGGAGCCCGGGGTGCAGAGGTACTTGGACGATGAGTACAGCTTGCCGCAGTGATATCCGTCCGGGCACTTGTCGTTGTACGGGTCGCAGGGCAGGGTGCAGACCTTGACCCCGGAGTCGAGCGTCTCGCAGGAGGTCGGGCTCTTGCAGTCGCTGGTGAGGTTGCAGGTCCCTCCGAATTCGACGGACCCCGGCGAGACCCCGGCGATGCCCGAACAGTACCCGCCCTGGCACTTCAAGTGCTTACTGTAATATTCCTCACCGTTCTGGTCGGTGTCAACCACATAGGGGCACTGCGCGTCGCTCGTGCACGTGTAGTAGCCGCTCGCCGGGTACAGGAAGCACGCGCCGGCCTTGTCGTCGGCGCTGAGCGTCGCGGTCTTGCCGTACGGGTCCATCGCGGGGGCCATGGTCGGCGGGTCGTCGGGGTCGTAGCCGTACAGGACGTGCTGGAGTCCGAAGAAGTGGCCCATCTCGTGGATGGCGACGCTCTTGACGTCCACCTTCCAGTAGTCGCCTTTGGTGGACCACGACTGGAGGTACCCGTTGAACGCGATGTCCGCCTCGTAGATCTTGCCGTCGTAGTAATACACGGGCGACGTGACCCCCAGGACGTACTGCCCGAAGGTCCAGGCCGAGTTGTTGATGAAGACCAGTTCGTTCTTGCCGTTGGTCTGGCCCGTGATCGGGATGATCGACTTGTTGGACGTGTTGCCCAGGAACTGGAAGGTCAGGGCCGAGCAGCCGACGGCCTCCCAGTCGTCGAAGGAGGCGTGCATCACCTGGATGTCCGACCCGTCCGAGATGTCGGGTGCCCCGTCGGGGTCGAGGTAGTAGGTCAGGTTCGCGTGGTCCCAGCGGACCACGTTGTTGTACGGAGTCAGGGAGATGCTGAAGGCCCACGCGGACGCGGGAACCAGAAGGCCCGACAGGAGGGCCGCGAAACGCCGGCGCGTCATGGGGCACCTCCTTCCACCCCGGCGGCCTTGAGGACCCGGTCCACCAGGACGTCGAGGTCCATCTCGTCGTCCGCGTAGGACACGGGGCCGGCGTCCGGATACTGCAGGCCCTGCTTCGTCCGGTCGATTACCGCGATCCCTCGCAGGTCGCGGACCGCGCGGGTCCGGCCGGTCCCGGAGTCGTGGCGCACCCGGTACACGCCCAGAGACAGGCCCGCGGGGCGCAGGCCGGCCGACGTCTTCTCGAGGAACAAGACGACCTCCTCGCCCTCCCGGAACTGCGGCATCCCGGGGATCGTCCGGGTCCAGCGATCGGTGCGGCCGACCGGGAGGGTCAGGGTCAGGGCCGGCCCGGTCGGATGCCCCTTCAGGACCCGGAGGATGGTCAGGCGCACCGCGGTCGAGATCCGGCGCTCGTCGTCCGGGGCGGCCGACGTGTGAACGGCCACGACGCGGGCCTGGACCACGAGGTCGCAGGCGCGCGCCATCTCCTCCAGGGGGACCCGGAGGACCGTGGTGGCCCACGCCGGCTCCGCGATCGCCACGAGCAGGGCGATCGTCGTCAAGTAGAGACGGGGTCTCAAGGTTGCCCTCCACCAGAGCCGGGAGCAAATCTACTGAAAGGGGAGGGGGATTTCAATCCGGTGGATCATGTAGAAGGCGTACCGCGAGGCGGCGGCGGCCTCCTACTTCTTCTTCTTTTTCTTGGACGGGGCTTCCGCCTCGGGGGCGGGTTCCTCGGGCGGGGCCTCGAGGGCCGGTTCCTCGGGCGGGGCCTCGAGGGCCGGTTCCTCGGGGGCCGGTTCCGGCTCGGCGGTGGGCTTCTTCCCGGAGGCCGGGGCCGCGCTCCCCGCGAGGTCGTTGAGGGCCGCGGTCACGGTGTCCACCCGGGTCCCCACGGCCGCGAGGGCGGTCGCCAGGGAACGGACCTCGTCCGGATCGTACCCCTTCCGGCCTGCGGCCAGACCGGCGACTTTCAATGCCTCGCCCAGGACCACGCGGGCGGAGACGTGGTCGAAACGCTTCTCCATGACGGCCAGGATCGCATCGTGGGAAATCATCAGGCCTCCTTCGTGCTTCCCCGAAATCGAGGTTATGGTAAAACGGGAACCGGCGGGCGGCAAGAATTTTTTCGGCCGCGGGCCGCGGGCGGGCCGATTGGGGAGCAGCGATGAGCCAGGAAGTCTCCTTCCCGCGATTGCGGGAGGTCGTGGCCGAGGCGGGGGCCCTGGTGCGGGGCGCGGCCGGGCGGGCGCGGGTGGTGGAGGAGAACCCGGCGTCGGGGGGGGAGATGCACCCCACCACCGACCTGGACCGAGAGACGGACGACCTCCTGTACCGGCGGTTGCGCGAGGCATTCGAGCGCCCGGACGAGGTCGCGTACCTGACCGAGGAGCGGGCGGACGACCCGGTCCGCCTGCGGCGGGAGCACGTCCTGATCGTGGACCCGATTGACGGGACGCGAAGCGTGCTGCGTGGCCTGCCCGAGGCCACCGTGTCGGTGGGCCTGTGGCGGCGCGGCGAGATGGTGTGGGCCTGCGTGCTGAACCCCTTCACCGGCGAGGAGTTCCTGGCGGAACGGGGGGGCGGGGCCTGGATGGGCGGGCGGCGAATCCGGGTGTCGGGGACGGACGCGGTTTCCGGGGCCGACCTCGTGATGTCGCGGACCGAGCACGAGACGGGGCGCCTTCAGTGGCTCGCGGGGCGCGCGGCGTACCGCCCGGTGGGGTCCATCGCCTACAAGATGTGCCTGGTGGCGGCCGGGCGGGCGGACGGGACCTTCACGCCCGGGCGGCGACACGAGTGGGACATCGCGGCCGCGACCCTGATCGTGGAGGAGGCGGGCGGGCGGGTCACGGACGGGGACGGGAAGGCGATCCGATTCAATGCGGCCGACCTGGAGGTGCGGGGACTGGCCGTGTCGAACGGGGTTCTGCACGCGGCGTTGCTGGACCTGATCGAAAAGTCGCCGTGGAGATGATCCCGATCGTGAAAGCGAGAGCGGGCAACCAAGGTCACCTGGGGACGATGACCACCACCTCGCCGTCGCGGATGTATCCCAGGTCCTCGCGGGCCACCTGCTCGATGACCGCGGGGTCGTCTTTCAGCGCCTCGACCACGCGGCTCATCCGCTGGTTCTCGGCGCGCAACGCCCGGTTTTCGGCCCTCAGGGATTCGAGTTCGGCTTCCATCCGGGCGTCCTCGGACCAGTCGTCCGCGCGGGGGGCCCAGCGCACCAGGCCCGCAGAGGCCGCCAGGACGGCGATGGCGACCAGAGTTCCGAGGAGGGTCTTCCACCTCATGGCGGCGTCAAGGATACCCCCGTGACGCGCGAACGGCCAAGGCGACGGCGGGGGCCGGAAAAGGATTGAGGTTTCAACCGCCCGGACCGTCCTGCGACAGGCCGGCGAGGGCCGCGATCACCTTTTGATTGACCCTCGGAAAGGGATAGCGCGCGAGGTCGTCGAGCGGGGTCCAGGTCCAGGCCGCGGCATCGCAGGGCGAGGGTTCGCCCCGGACGACCCGGCACAGGAAGGCGTGGAGCGTGACTCGCAGGTGCGTGTACTCGTGTCGGACGGTCGTGACCTTCCGGTCCACCGCGATCTCGACGCCGAGTTCCTCGCGGACCTCGCGGTGGACCGCGGCCTCCGGCGATTCCCCGGGCTCGACCTTTCCCCCCGGGAACTCCCACAGACCGCCGAGCATCTTGTATTCCGGGCGGCGCTGGATGAAGACCTCGCCACCGTCGCGGACGATGACCCCGACGGCGATGTCGAGGTGCGGGCGCACGCGCGGGGGGCGCCTCGCGGGGATGCGGTCCACCGTGCCCCGTCGCCGCGCGCGACAGCGTCCGTTCAGGGGGCACTCCGCACAGTGGGGGGCATCGGGCGTGCAGATCAGGGCGCCGCACTCCATGAGAGCCTGGTTGTGGAGCCCGGGGTCGGCCGCCCGGAGCACCAGGTCCGAGGCGGTCTTCCACAGGCGAGCGAGGTTCCGCGGGGACGAGAGGTCGGTCCGCAGGTCCAGCAGGCGCGCGATCACGCGCTTGACGTTTCCGTCCAGAACGGGCGCGGGAATGCCGAACGCGATGGACGCGATGGCGCCCGCGGTGCTGCGGCCCACGCCGGGCAGCGACGCGAGCGCCTCGGGCGACCGAGGGAGCGAGCCGCCGTGCCGGGTCGCGAGGATCCCGGCGGCCCGGTGCAGGTTGCGGCAGCGGGCATAGTACCCGAGCCCCTCCCAGACCTTCAGGACCTCTTCGAGGGGGGCCGCGGCCAGGGTCGTCACGTCGGGGTAGCGGGCGACGAAGTGGTCGTAGTAGGCGAGGACCGTCTCGACGCGCGTCTGCTGGAGCATGACTTCGGACACCCAGATCCGGTACGGATCGCGGGTGTCCCGCCACGGCAGGCGGCGGTGGTGTTCGCGGAACCAGTCGTGCAGGGCCTGCATCCCGGCCACCCCTCGTCGTACAGGATAGCCCTTGAAAGGACCGGGGGCCAGCAGGCGAGGGGTTTCCCAAGTCCGCCATCAACTTTCGCAAGTCTTTGAGCAAACATGAAACCTGCTTCGTTTCATTTCACCACCCTGGGGCCGCGACTTCCGAGTCGCGGCTCGCACGAAACCTCGACAAATCAAGGTGTTCCGTCGTTCTTCCGAGATCGGGATGGCGGATCGTGGGGGTTTCGTGCTGATCCGGAGCGGTCCTCGCGGTCAGGGAGAGGCCGGGGGGGAGGCCGGGGTAACCCCGCGCGGGCCCGGGGCCGATGGATCCGGGCATGAGG
>DYKK01000475.1 GCA_020722625.1 Anaeromyxobacter dehalogenans | reverse complement strand
AGACGCGAGCACTGCTCGCGTCTGGACGCGCGAGCGCCGCTCGCGCCACTTCGCGACGGACCGCCCAGGCAACCGCGGACTCCCAGGCGAAGTCGTGACCAGGGACCGGTTCAGGGACAGGTCTCAGGAACAGGGTCAGGGTCAGTGACAGCGTCAGTGACAGTGTCAGGTCCACGTTGGACGCGGGGGAGGGGGCGTTGGGGTACAGCCGTGATGCCGCGACCGGGTTGACACCCGCGCGCGAAGGTGGATCAATCCCGGCCCATGAGCGTGCCCTTCTTCGACATGGGGCGACACCTCGCGCCCATTCGCGACTCGGTCGTCCAGGCGGTCGCGCGGGTCGTGGACGAGGGGGACTTCATCCTGGGCTCGGACGTGGCGGACCTCGAAGCCCGGGTCGCGAGGCTCGTGGGCGCCGCGGGGGGTGTCGGGGTCTCGTCGGGCACGGACGCCCTCCTCGTCGCGATGATGGCCCTGGGCATCGGCCCGGGCGACGAGGTCGTGACCACGCCGTTCACCTTCTTCGCGACGGCCGGGGCCGCGATCCGTCTGGGGGCGCGGGTGCGGTTCGTGGACATCGAACCCGACACCTTCAACCTGGACATCGCCCGGGCGATTGACGCGACCACGCCGGCCACCCGCGCCGTGGTCCCCGTGCACCTGTTCGGACACATGGCGGACCTGAAGCCCCTGCTCGCGTGGGCCGGCCGCCCAGGCGTGGCCGTGGTCGAGGACGCGGCCCAGGCGATCGGGGCGTCGTGTCCGCTCGGGATGGCCGGGGGCCTCGGGACCTGCGGGACGTTTTCGTTCTTCCCATCCAAGAACCTGGGCGGGATCGGGGACGGGGGGCTCGTGACCTCGTCGTCCGAGGCGTTGTTGGACCGGGTGCGCCTGATGCGCAACCACGGGGCGCGCCCCAAGTATCACCACGAGGTCGTGGGCGGGAACTTCCGCCTGGACACGATCCAGGCCGCGGTCCTCCTCGCGATGCTCCCCCGTCTCGAGTCCTGGACCCGGCGCCGCCGCGCGCTCGCCAGGCGCTATGCGACCCTGTTCGAGCAGTCGGGCCTGACCCGGGACCGGACCGTGGTCCTCCCGGTCCAGAGACCCGGCTTCCGGCACGTCTATAACCAGTATGTCATCCGCGTGCGCGACCGGGACGGACTCGCGGCCTGGCTGAAGCAACACGGGGTGGGATACGCGATCTACTACCCGGAACCCCTGCACCTCCAGCCGTGCTTCGCGGACCTCGGGCTTCGGCAGGGGTCGCTGCCCAACGCGGAGGCGGCCTGCCGCGAGGTCCTCGCGATTCCGATCTTCCCGGAACTGAAGGACTCGGAACAGGACGAGGTCGTGGGCCGGGTCGTCGAGTTCTACCGCCGATAGGCATCTCGGATTTCGGATTGCGGATTCGGGGGCAGGGGAACCGGGTGGACTGCGAGGAACTCGAGGGCCGGACGAGGGCGACGCCGTCTTTCGGTCGGCGCAATGGCAAGATACATCAAGAATTCCGGCCACCTGCAACCTCCGCCGCCTTGTGGTCGTG
>DYKK01000093.1 GCA_020722625.1 Anaeromyxobacter dehalogenans | reverse complement strand
TGAAAAAAACGTTCGGTTTCGGATAATAGATTTCAGGTTCCAAGCATGGAGGACGATGTCATGAAGGAACGTGAAAAGACGGCAAGCCCCCCCCAGCCTCCAGAGAGGCCGATGACGGTCGAGGCCCTGGAAGCCCGCATCGCGCCGGCCGTGGCGCACGACAAGAAGGCCCCGGTTCCACCGCCGTACGCCCCGGGCACCCTGTATGGCCTGGTCCGCCGGGCCAACCTGCGGTACTAGGCGGGCGGTGCCGGGCTTGCACCCGCTCCGGCTCAACCTCGGTTGCGGCGCCACGTACCGCCCGGGCTACGTCAACGTGGATTCGTCGCCGGACGGCGTGGCCGACGTTCGCGCCGACGCGGTCCTGTTGCCCTTCCGCCCGTCCACGTTCCGGCGAATCGAGATGATCCACCTGGTCGAGCACCTGGGCTACGCGGATGCGCTGCTCGCCCTGGCCGAGTCTTTCCGGGTTCTGGCGCCCGGCGGCGGGCTCGTCATCGAGACGCCCGACCCGGAGGCGTCGTTCAGGTGGTTCCTGGATCACGAAGACCAGGAATCGCGGGCCGGGCTGCTCAGCTGGATCTTCGGGATGGACCGCCCGGGCTACGGCCACCGCCTTCTGTACCCGGCCGGCCTCATCGGGCCCATGCTTCAACGGGCGGGTTTCACGAGGCCTCGCGTTGAGCCGGCCCGGCACCACCTGTACGCGCCCGGGCTGCGCGTCGCCGCCGAAAAAGATGGCCTTCCGGTCCACAACGTGCTGTCGGACCTCAGACGCTGGACCCGCGTGACGGGCAAGGTGGACCTGTCGCGCCCCAGGGAGGCCCTGGAGTTCGAGCGGACCTTCATCGACAACGTGCTGGCCCTCGGCGGCGGCGCGAATCCGGCCCCGGACCCGGTCGAGGCGGCCCTGCAAAACGTCCTGGTTGCGCCGGACACGGCCGCAAGGTGGGTGGACCTGTGCGCGGCCTTTGGCGTCGAGATGCCCCTGGACCAGGCACGCCTCGCCCGCGTGGCGCGCGCCGCGGCAGAGCAGCGTCTTGCCGCGCGGATGTCGGCGCTGTTCAACCGCCTCGGCGCCGAGGATGAGGAGGCGGGGCGTGACGGATGGGAGACATTGCGCGAACAAGGCCTGTCCGCGCTGCGCCGCGCGTGGGAAGGCGCGCCCGGTTCCGAGGCGGCGGCCCTGCGCGCCCTGCTGCCGGAACCCACCGGCGGGCACGACCGCAGGCCGGTGACCAGGGCCGCTTTCGAGGACCGGGTCATGGACATGCACGATCGGGCCGTCAGGCTGATATGCCGCGGACGCGAGCAGGAGGCCCTGGACCTGTTTGTGCGAGCGGCCCGACCGAGGGTCCTGCCCCTGTACCCGCTGTGGAACCTCGCGGTGGCGCACGCGGCCAATGGACGCCTCGAGGAGTGCGTGACCTGGTACCGCGAGGCCCTGAAATGGGCCCCGCCTGAGACCGCGCCCGTCATCGCCGGGGAACTGGCCGCGGCGTTGATTCACGCGGGGAGGTCCGACGAGGCGGCCGAGGTCGCGCGGGGCCTGCCTCCCGGCAGGGACCGGGACGCCCTGCTCCACGCGGCGCACGGCGGGGACGCGCCTCCCCCACCGCTGCGTACACGACCGGTCGTCTCTGGCGAGAGCTACCACCATGAGCCCGACACCGCTTGAGGCCCCGAGTTACGTGCTGTGGGAGACCACGCTGGCGTGCAACTTCAGGTGCGCCCACTGCGCCGCAAGCGCGGGCCGGCCCAGGGAGGCCGAGCTGACCACGGCCGAGGCCCTGGACCTGTGCGACCAGATGGCAACGATGGGAGTGCCCGCGGTCGGGCTGATGGGGGGCGAGCCCCTGGTCCGGCGCGACTGGACCCGGATCGCCGAGCGCCTGCGGGAACGCGGGGTCGAGGTGGGGCTCATCACCAACGGCTGGCTGTTCAACGACCGGGTCGCCGCGGAGGTCGAACGCCTCGGCATCTGCCAGGTGGCCGTGAGCCTGGACGCCGCGAACCCCGACATGCACGACCGGCTGCGCGGCAAGACGGGCGCGTTCAAGAGGGCCGTCGAGGCAATCCGCCGCATCGCGGGCCTGCCGCTGGCCTACAAGACCGTGATCACGTCGGTCAGCAGGACCAACCTTCCAGAGCTGCCGGCCATGGCCGACCTGCTGTTCGATGTCGCGCCCGGGTTCACCTGGATGATCAACGTGGCCAGTTGCCATGACCCGGGTCGTTTCGACCCGTCGAACCTGCTCGACGAGGCCGGTTTCTTGGAGCTGACGCGATTCATCGCGAAGAAAAGACGGGAGTGCCGCGGGCGCCTGGACGTGACCGGCACGCACGACCTGGGCTATTTCTCGACCGTTTTCCCGGACCTGCACAACTTCACGTGGCACGGTTGCGTGGCCGGGCTGGAGACCCTGGGCATCCGGAGCAACGGCGACGTGACCGGGTGCCTGGTCATGGACGACTCGTTCATCGAAGACAACGTGCGCCGAAGGCCCCTCGCCGCGCTGTGGGCCGACCCGGACGCCTTCGCGTACAACCGCCGTTTCCGCGTGGACATGCTTCAAGGCGCGTGCAGGGGGTGTGAACACGGTGATCAGTGTCGCGGTGGTTGCCGGGACCACGCGGCAAGCTTCACGGGCTCGATGTTCGACTACCCGTTTTGCCTGCACCGCCTGGAACGCGACGGGCTGCTCGAAGGAGACGGCTTGTGAACGACTGGCGCCCTTACAGCGTGAATATCGAGGTGACTCTCGCGTGCGACCTGCGCTGCTTCCATTGCGGGTCCACCGCGGGTCGGCCCAGGCCGGACGAGCTGACCTTTGACGAGCTGAAGACCTGCTTTCACGACCTGGCCCGGCTCGGTGGCGAGGAGGTCTGCCTGCTGGGGGGGGAGCCCCTGCTGAGGCGGGACTGGGAAGCCCTGTGCCGGGAAGTGGGCGAGGCCGGCCTGGGCCTGGTGATGATCACCAACGGGATGAAAGTGACGCCGGACGTGGTCCGGGCCCTGGCGTCCATGGACCACCTGAACCGGATCGGGGTGAGCCTGGACGCTGCGGACCCCGCGGTCCACGACGCGATCCGCGGCCGCAAGGGGGCGTACGAGCGCGCCTTGAGAGCGCTGTTTTCGCTGCGCGACGCAGGCCTCGAGGTGGGCGCGATCACCACGCTCTCCAGGCGCAACTTCGCGCAACTGGGACCCCTTCGGGACCTGCTGGTGGGCCAGGACATCACCTGGCAGATCCAGATGGCAAGCCCCGGAGGCGCCAGGTTCACCCCCGAGGACCACCTGGACCGCGGGCAGTTCTACGAGGTGGGACGTTTCATCTCGGAGTGCAGGCGCACCAATTCGGTTGAGGAACTCCCCGTGGCGGGAAGCCACGACATCGGGTACCACTCGGACCTGCTCGGCCCCACCGGGGAACTGCCACAGTGGAACGGGTGCGGGGCGGGCCTGTATACGCTGGGCATCATGAGCGACGGGCGCGTCAAGGGTTGCCTTTCCCAGCACGACGATTTCGTCGAGGCCGATGTCAGGCGGCGTTCCCTCGTCGACATCTGGAACGACCCCACTTTGTTTGCAAGGAACCGCGCATTCAGGCCCGAGATGCTGGAGGGCTTCTGCCGGACCTGCAAGCATGGGCCGAGTTGCCGGGCCGGGTGCGCCAACGTGGCCTACACGACCACCGGCCGCTTGTACGACAACCCGTTTTGTTTCTACCGGATCGAGCAGGAGGGCGCATGACGACCCGGGTCATCGAGACGGACGACCCCGCAATCGAGGAAGCCGAACGCATCTTGCGCGAGGGATTCGGCAGGGGCCTGGACGCATTCGGAGGCGCGGCCGTCGAGGTCGTCGGGGGATTCGAGGGCGGGGCCCTGGTCGCGCTTGGACTGTTCAGGGACTACCGGGACCCTGCGCTGCACGTCGGGAACGAGCTGGACCTGGAACGCCTGCGCGACATCGTGGAGATGCCCGAGGTGGGCCTGTACCAGGTGGCCCTCTTGCACGCGAAGGAGGACCGGATCGCCTTGAAGGACGCGGCAAAGGACCTTGTCACAGGATTCGAGGCCCTTCTGGAACGGCGTTTCGAGCGTTACTGCCTGTTCATCACCCTGATGCGCGAGGCCAACCGTCCGGCCCTGCCCCTGTACCGGGAACTCGGTTTCAAGGCGTCGGGCCGGCCGTCTCACCTGATGCGGTTCGACCTCGAGGCCCTGGAAGGTCGGCTCCGGCGGATTCCCCCGCTCCCGGAAGGCATGCAATTGCGTTTCTTCGACGAGGCGGGCGAGCAGGAGCGCACGGGGTTCGTCGGGTGCTACCGGCGCGTGTTCCTGAAGGGCGTCGCGCCCGGGGCCGCCGCACTGGACCGCGACCTGTCACGGGTGACCTCGGGGCCCGATTTCTTTGCGCCCCTGTCGGTCCTGCTGAAGGACGGCCGCACCGGGGAGGTCTTGGGCTTCCTGCTGGCCGAACGCCCGGCACCGGACAGGATGCACATCACCGCGGCCGGCCTGCTGCCGCAAATCAGGGGCTTGCGCCTGCCCTCCAGGTGCATGCCCGCCATCGCCCGCAGGGCCCTGGACCTGGGCGTGAAGGAGGCCCGGTTCGTCACGACCCGTGGCCGGGTGGTACGCCTGGCCCTCCGGGCGTTCGGGGCGCGCGAGGTGGACCGCCTGGACACGTATTTCAAGGTCGGTTGAAACATTGGATCCCATTCTTTAGAATTTTTGTGGATTGGGGGGGTGAACGATGAAAGAGCAAGGCAAGGGAGAACGCCCCAGGCCGACCGTGGAAGAGATGGAAAAGCGGGTGGCCCCGTCGGTCGCGAACAAGAAGGCGCCCGTGCCTCCGCCCTACGCGCCGGGCGCGAAGTACGGTCTGGTGAGCCGGGCGAACCTCCCTGGTCGGTGAAGCCAGGTGTCTCACGCGTGGAGGACGTCATGGAAGACAAGGACCGCGACAGGAAGCAGGAACAGCCAACGACGATGAAGGTCGAGGAGCTGGAGAGGCGGGTGGCCCCGTCGGTCGCGAACAAGAAGGCGCCCGTGCCTCCGCCCTACGCGCCGGGCACGGATTACGGCCTGGTCAGGCGCGCCAACCTTGAATGGTGAGACGTCGGCCGATGGATTGAACCGGACTCCACCCCCCGTGCGGGCGGACCTCGTGGTCCGCGAGCAGGTCCTTCGCAACACCACCTTCACCATCATCAAGGACCCGGTGACGCGCCGGTACTTCAGGGTCCCGGCCGCCGCCTGGCGCATTGCCCGCAGGTTCGACTCCAAGACGCCTGTCGAGACGGTGGCACTCGAGCTGTCGTCCGGCGGCGACCCTGTCACCCCGGACGACGTGCTGGACGTGGCGACGCGGTTCGAGCGGCTGGCCCTGCTGGACACGGGCCTCTCCCCGGCACAGGTGCGCCGCGCCCAGGCCGCGGCTTCCGGCGAGCGGCGCTCGGTGTTCTACCTGAAGCGTCCCCTGTTCGACCCGGACCGGGTCCTCGCGCGAATGCTGGCCCTGGTGCGGCCTTTGTTCACCTGGCCGGCGATGCTCGCGCTGGCGGTCCTGGTCCTCTTCGCCGTCATTCTTCACGCGACCTATCCCGGTGAGGCGGCCGGGGCCGTGGCCTCGGCCCTGCACGGCTCGGGTATCGCATGGCTGTACGCGGTCACGGCCGTCACCCTGACCGTGCACGAGTTCGCCCACGGCCTGACCTGCAAGCGCTTCGGCGGCGAGGTCCACGAGATGGGCGTGATGCTGTTGTACTTCATGCCCTGCGCGTACACGGACATCTCGGACGCCTACCTGGTCCCCCGCAAGCGGGACCGCATCCTGATCACCCTGGCCGGTTCCGTGGCGGACCTGGCGCTGTGGGCGCTGGCCACTGCAGTCCTGTACTTCGCCAGCCCCGGCGGCACGGGCGAGCAGGTGCTCGGGGCCCTGATGCTGACCACGGGCTTCAGGACGGTGGCGTTCAACCTGAACCCTCTCATCCGGCTGGATGGGTATTTCGTGCTCGTGGACCTGCTCGAGATGCCCAACCTGCGCGTCCGATCGAGGGCCGTGCTCGCGCGCCGGGTCGCCCGGTGGGCGGGGCGGCCGCCGGGTCCGGCCATCGAGAACGCCCGGGACGGCCGGGTCCTGGAAATCTACGGGTGGCTCTCGCTGGCCTACGTCGTGGTCCTGCTCCTCGTCACCGCCGTCCTGACCGGGCGCTGGTTGGCAGGCTTTCTTGAATCAGGGTAACCATGCGATTGCAGGCGCAAGGCGCGTGGCAATGAATGAGTCTCAAGCCCGCATCCGCGTCCCGTGTCCACACGCAGGCGTCCGCAAGAAGCATGCGCCGCGACCGGATCCCGGACGCCGGGAATCCGCGCAACAGCGCGGATCCGTCATCGGACGGCGATTTGTCTGACGGGCTTGAAAACCATAGAATGGCGGCGAACGGGTCTTTCAGGGTCGCCCCGAACCCAGGCGGGTACCCGCGGGCGGCCGGGAGGTGGAAGGATGAGACTTTTGAACCCATGGACCGGCGTTGTAGTCACTGTTTTTCTCGTTTTCAACGGGTGCGGTTCGGAAGGTGGAACACCTGGCATCGACGCGGTGGATCCGGGTCCCGATGTCGGGATGCCGGACGCCCAGGATGTTTCGCCGGCCGACATCCCGGCCGAAGAAGGGCTTGGGGACATTCCAGACGCTGACGCGCAACCGGAGCTTCCCCCCGACGTACAGCCCGATACGCCGCCGCCGGACGTACCGGCGCCCGAGTGCAACGACGCAGGCGATTGCGGCTGGCTGACCCTCGGGCCATGCGAGGAGGCCGCGTGCAACCTGGACACGCACCGATGCGAGAAGGTGGCGGCGAAGGACGGCTCGTCTTGCGACGACGGGGACCCCAAGACGTGCTCCGACACCTGCCAAGGGGGTAAGTGCCAGGGAACACCGTGCAACACGGTCACCGTGCACGGTGTCGTCTGGAGATACTCGTGCATGTTCTGCGACGGGCCCGACGCGGAGGGCGCCTACTACCTGGAGCCCGCCGGGGGCGTGGGGGTCGTGACCGTGGGCCTGGACGAGGAGGTGTCGGCCACCACGTCGAACGACCAGTGCGACACGTGGTGGGAGCCGGGAAGCAACGCCGAGTGCGGCGAGTTCGAGATCGAGGTGCCGGCCGGGGCATCCCTGTATCTGCGCACGCACGAACCGAACATGGGGTTCATCGACGGCCTGGGACCCGTGTTCACCGCAAACGCTGATGCGTTCCAGGTCCTTGTCCTGGTTCAGGAAAAACTCGCGGATACCTTGATGGGGGCCTGGGACATCGACTGGAGCGACGGCAAGGGCCTGGTGGCCGGGATCACGGCCGTGATCGACCCTGACGGCCCCACCCTGTTCCCGGAGTTCGTCGGCGGGGCCCAGGTCACCATCGCGCCCCTGGTCGAGGACCCTGACTACAAGTTCGTCTACTTCGATTCAAAGAACCCGGCGAACACGACGCTGACCGCCACCGACCCCGAGCAGCCCCTGTTCTTCGCCGCCAACGTACCTCCGCGTGCGGCCTCCGACCCCTACCACGCAAACGTCGCTCACGAGACCTACCCGTTCGGTGACACCGCGTTCGTGGTGGAGCCCGGGACCCTGACCTACCTGCCGATGTCGCCCAAGAAGTAAGGACGGCACACACCCGCCGCCACCGGTTCCCGGACGCCGGATTCCGTGAACCGTGATGGTGGCGGCTCTCTTCCGCCGCGTCCTCGCGCCGTACCGGTAAGCCACAGTCCCGCGCTATACTCCCCGCGACCGCGCAAGGGGACCCCGTGCTCCACTGGCCGTTCCATTGCAGCCTGCCCGAGGCGCTCGCGGGCACGTCCCGCGCGGTGTGGGCGACCGCCGCGGCCTTCCTCGCGGTGGTCCTGCTCGGGGAGGGGCTCCTCGCCTGGGAATCGGGGTGGTTCCTTGCGCTCTTCTGGCTCGCGACCGCGGCGTCCGTGGCCGCCTCGCTGGTGCACCACGGGGTCCACGTTTTCGAGCAGATCCGGCCCGCGCGCGCCCTGCGCGGGGCCTGGCCGGATCTCGCGTTCCTCGTGGTCGGGGGGGCACTCCTCTCGCGCCCGGAGGTCCTCGCGGTCGCGGGGACCCTGCGAACCTTCGCGTCGCTGGCCCACGTCTTTCAGGAGAGCGACCTCGGGCGCCGCGCCATCGCGGCCCTGCTCGACAACCCCGCGAAACTCCTGGTCGTGTCCTTCGCGGCCCTGATCGCCCTCGGCACGGTCCTGCTGATGGTCCCCCGCGCCACGGACGACGGCCGGGGCGCCCCGTTCGTCGAGGCCCTGTTCACCGCGACGTCCGCGACCTGCGTGACCGGGCTCACGGTCCTGACCACGGCGCGCGACGCCCTCGCCCCGACCGATGTCCAGGCCTTCTCCCCCTTCGGCCAGGGGGTCATCCTCCTCCTGGTCCAGGTCGGGGGCCTGGGGATCATGACCCTGTCCTCGTCGGCGGTGCTGTTGGTCGGAGGGCGCCTCTCCGTGCGGGGGCACGCCCTCGTGCGGGGGGTGGTCGAGGAGGAGGGGGTCCTGACGGTCCAGCGGATGGTCCGGCACATCCTGACCATCACGTTCGCCTTCGAGGCCGTCGGGGCCGCGATCCTGTCCTGGCGGTTCCTCGGGGAGTTCCCCGACGACCCGGCCTGGGCCGTGTATTGCGGGGTCTTCCACGCGATTTCCGCCTTCTGCAATGCGGGATTCTCCCTCTTCAGCCAGAACCTGACCGCCTACGCCACGGACCCGGTCGTGGTCCCGACCATCGCGATCCTGATCGTCTTCGGAGGGATCGGGTTCATGGTGGTCCCGGCGCTGTTGTCGTTTGCGACCTGGTCCCAGGGGATCGTCGCGGGCTGGAAGCGGTTGCCGACCCACGCCCACGCGGCGGTGACCGCCACGGGGTGGCTCCTCGTCGGGGGGGCGATTTTCCTGCTGATCCTGGACGGGACCGGGGCCCAGGCGGACCTGTCGGTGGGGGAGCGCGTGTGGGCCTCCGTCTTCCAGTCCGTGTCTGCGCGGACCGCGGGATTCAACACGATCGACCTCTCGCGGACCGCCCGGTCCGCGCTCTTCGTCTATCTCGTGCTCATGTTCGTCGGGGCCTCTCCGGGGAGCACGGGCGGAGGGATCAAGACCACCACCCTCGTGCTGCTCCTGGGCGCCCTGCGCGCGACCCTGCTGGGCCGCGAGCGGGTCGAGGTCTTCGGCCGGACGATCCCCCAGCGCACGGTGAACAAGGCGATTGCCATCACGTCCCTGTCGTTTCTGGCCTGTCTCGTGACGGCCCTCCTTCTCCTGGCGACGCAGGACGCGCCGACCAGCGAGGAGGTCCTCTTCGAGGTCGTGAGCGCCTTCGGCACCGTGGGCCTGAGCCTCGGGGCCACCGGGAAACTCGACGCCCTGGGACGCATCGCCATCACGGCCCTGATGTTCATCGGACGGGTCGGCCCTCTGACCGTGACCCTGGCCCTGGCCCGCCGGGGCGCGACCGCGGAGGTCCGATATCCGGAAGGCAAGGTGCTCGTCGGATAGGGCTGCGATGGAGGTGGAACCATGACGCTCCACTCGTGCGCGGTGATCGGTCTCGGGCTGTTCGGCCGCCAGGTCGCGAGGACCCTGGCGGGGCTCGGCGTGGACGTCCTCGTCGTGGACCGGGACCCGGCCCTGGTCGAGGCCCTCAAGGACCAGGTCACCTCGGCGGTCTGTGCGGACCTCACGGACGAGAAGGCCCTCCTCGAATCGGGCGTCCTGAACGCGGACGCGGCGGTGGTGGCCATCGGCGAGGCCATGGAGGCCTCGATCCTGGTCACGGCCCTCCTGAAGAAGCACGGGGTCCGGCAGGTCGTGGCCCGCTCGCACTCGGACCTGCACGCGCAGGTCCTGACCCTGGTGGGGGCCACCCGCACCGTGGACCCGGAGGCCGAGATGGGGCATCGGCTCGCCCACGAACTGTACGCCCCGGACGTCCACGCCCGCATCCGCCTCTCGACCGGCCAGGAGGTCGTCGAGTTCGAGGCCCCGAAGGCCCTCGTGGGCCGGACCGTGCAGGCCCTCCAGTTCCGCGAGAAGTACCTGCTGAACATCATCGCCATCAAGCACCGGGCGCCCGAGGAAGCGGCCGGATACCGCGTCAACCGCCTGCCCCGGCCCACGGACGTCCTGGGCGCCGGGGACGTGGTCGTGGCGATCGGAGACGAGGGGTCGGTTCGCAAGTTTCTGGATTTGCTTGGATAATTTGCGATCCGCCACCGCGATCTCGGCAGCA
>DYKK01000474.1 GCA_020722625.1 Anaeromyxobacter dehalogenans | reverse complement strand
CCGGCCGTGGTGGCGCGAGGCGGCGCACGCGGGCCGGGTGCGCCTGGCGGACATCCTGGGCGGGCGGGTGCGGGTCCTGCTCTCGGGCCTGGGGGAGCCCAAGGCCGATGCGGTGCGCGTGGTCGAGGCCACGGGCGCGGCGGTGTGCGCGGCCTTCGGGCCGCCCGAGGCCTCGGGGCTCCTCGCGGTCCAGCGCCCCGGGGAGGTCCGGCCCCCGGCGGCGGTCGGGCGCCCGCTCGACGGGGTGGTCGTCCGGGTGTCGGACGAGGGGGAGATCCTCGTCGAGGGTCCCAACGTGATGCTGTCCCATCGGATGGTGAGGCCCGACCAGAACCCCGCCTTCCTGGGGGGCGCCCTTCGCACCGGCCTCTACGGCTCGGTGGACCCCGACGGGTGGGTTCGTCCGGACCCGGACCGGGCCGGACAGGACCACGATCCGCCGCCGCGATCTCGGAAGCACGACGGAACGCCTTGATTTCTCGCGGTTTCGTGCCAGCCGCGACCTGGAAGTCGCGGCTCCAGGGTGGTGAAATGAAACGAAGCAGACCACATGTAGGTTCGAAGACTTGCGAAAACTGCTGGCGGATTCTGGACAGGGCCTCGCGGGCGGGAAGGGATGACCGTCTTTGAGATCTTCGCCTCCCTCCAGGGGGAGGGCCGGCGGGCCGGCGAGCCCACGGCCTTCGTGCGGCTCGCGGGCTGCAATCTCCGGTGCGCCTGGTGCGACACGGCCTACGCCTGGTCGGGCGGGACTCCGATGACCGTCGCGGAGGTCGTCGTGGCGGCCCGGCGCCTGGGCCTCCCCCGCGCGTGCGTGACCGGGGGCGAGCCCCTGCTCGACCCCGACACCCCGGCCCTGCTGCACGCCTTGATCGGGGCGGGCCTGGGCGTCACCCTGATGACGAACGGCTCGCTCCCGCTCGACCCGGTCCCCGCGGCGGTCCACAAGGTGGTGGACATCAAGTCGCCCTGGGCGCACTCCCCGGGCGTCCCCTCCGGACTTCTCGACCTGCCGCCCACGCAGTTCCACCGGGGCAACCTGGCCCTCCTCACCCCCGGCGACGACGTGAAGTTCGTGGTGCGCGACCGGACGGAGTTCGACTGGGCCGTGGGGTTCGCGGACCGGGAGGGCCTGTTCCAGCGGGTGGGCGCGGTCTTCGTGGGTCCCGCCTGGGGCCTGCTCGACCCGGCCCTCCTCGCGGACTGGGTCCTCGCCTCGGGCCGACCCGTCCGCCTGCACCTCCAGTGGCACAAGGTCCTGTGGGGGCCGGACACCCGGCGCTGATTCGCCGGCCTTTCCAGGAGGTTGCCGTCAGGTACAACCTCGTGTTCAATGAACCGGGAGCGGTTCAGCAGGACGTTCTATTTGACGTTCTGAACCTTCTTGCGACGCCCGA
Source organism: Anaeromyxobacter dehalogenans (assembly GCA_020722625.1). Classification (GTDB taxonomy): domain Bacteria; phylum Myxococcota_A; class UBA9042; order DTJE01; family DTJE01; genus DYKK01. The sequence continues at coordinate 158 of DYKK01000474.1, read as the reverse complement.
GGGCGCGCGATCAACAGGGGCTGCAAGGCCGGAATCCGCCACCCACTTCCGCAAGACCTTGAAGTCACATCAAAACGGCCACGTACCGATTCACCAACCCGCAGCCGCGACTGGGGCCCCGTCTTCCCGCGCAGGGAGCGAAGCGACCGAGCGGGAGA
>DYKK01000092.1 GCA_020722625.1 Anaeromyxobacter dehalogenans | reverse complement strand
GGGGAGGACGGTCCGGTGGACCGTCCGATAGATGGGGGGGGGAAAGTCGCGGCCCGAGGGTGGTGAAATGAAACGAAGCAGAACTCACGTACGTTCGAAGACTTGCGGAAATTGACGGCTGTGTTGGGTTCCGGACTGGACACCGGGTCGTTCCGGGCGCACGATGCACCCGGAAGCGGGGCCGCACCCCCCGGGTGAAGGACCCAAGGGTGTGAACCCGGGGGATCAAGACTCCGGGGGAGCGTTGCGTGGTTGGCGATCTCATGTCGAGGAATCGAAACAAGGACACCGGGTGGACCGAGGTCTCGGTCCGCGTCCCCGTCGCCGTCCAGGAGGCCGCCATCGCGTGGGCCATGGATCACGGCGCCGCGGGCGTCCAGGAGGAGTACCCCGGCCTCGGGGACCTTCACGACGCGGGACCGATCGTGTCCGGCGACCCCTCCGAGTGGTCGGGGGACGCCCCGGTCAATCCCGGCGATTTCGCGACCCTCCGGATCTGGTTTCCCCGCGTCCGGTGGACCTCGGAATCTCGCGTCTCGTTCCTGAACTACCTGGCGGGCCTGCCGGGCGGCGACGCGCCGGCCGTCCGCGCCCGCCGGGTCGAGGACACGGACTGGGCGGCGTCCCTGCGACGCGAATGGCGGCCCATCGAGGTCGGCCGCCGGTTCCTGGTGTGCCCCTCCTTCGTCCGCCGCGCCGGTCGCGGCGACCGGACCGTCCTGAGGCTCCGGCCCGGCATGGCCTTCGGGACCGGGACCCACTTCACGACCGCGTCGTGCCTGGAGATGATCGAGGGCATCCTGACTCGTGCCGGCGACCCGGGCGCCCTCCGGGTCCTGGACGTCGGGACCGGGTCGGGGGTCCTGGCCATCGCGGCCCTGCTCCTGGGAGCAAGCGAGGCGGTCGGCGTGGACCTGGACCGGGAGGCGCTGCGGGAGGCCCGCCAGAACGCGCGGCTCAACCGGGTGGCGGACCGGTTCCGCACGCCACCCGGCCCGCTCGACCCGGACGCGACGGGCCGGTTTCCGCTGGTGATCGCGAACCTCGTGGCCTCGACCCTCGTGGACCTCGCCGATCCCCTCGCCCGTTCGCTCACTCCTGGAGGGCGGCTCCTCGTGTCCGGCATCCTGCGGCGCCAGGAGGCCCAGGTCATCGAGGCGTTCCGGTCGCGCGGGCTGACCCCCGGCGCCGCGATGCGCGACGGGACGTGGGTGACGATCGTGCTGGACAGCAGCAGTCCGGCCTGAGGCAGGTCCGCGTCACCTGGAGGGTGTCGGGTCCCCAGTCCCCTCCCCGGAATCCCGGGAGACAGATCCAACATTTGTCAATCTTGCGTCCGATGCGCGTTGACACCCCCCGAGGCCCCCTGCCAAAGTGACCTCGGAATTGGAATCCCCGAAGCCGGGGATCGGCGGCCCTCGGGCGTCCGCGCGGGGGACCACAGGCCTTTTTTCAGGAGGAGTGACCATGCCGAGTTACGTCAACCCAGAGAAGTGCGACGGGTGCAAGGCGCTCGACAAGACCGCCTGCCAGCACATCTGTCCGAACGACCTCATGGTGTTGAACAAGGCCATCGAGAAGGCCTACAACCGTGAGCCGGAGATGTGCTGGGAGTGCTACAACTGCGTCAAGATCTGCCCGCAGGGGGCGGTCGAGATGCGCGGCTACGCGGACTTCGTGCCGCTCGGGGCCACGGTCACGCCGATGCGCGGGTCCGACGCGATCATGTGGACGATCAAGTTCCGCAACGGCAGCATCAAGCGGTTCAAGTTCCCGATCCGGTCCACCCCGGAGGGCAGCGCGGTGCCGAGCGGGAACTTCGGGGAGGGCTCCGCGGACCTGAACAGCCCGGCGCTGTTCACGGAGCCCGCGTCCCTGGGGCTGCCGGCCGTGGCCACTTTCAAGAAGTGAAGGAGGTGCAGACATGGAAAACTTCGAGACCAAAGTCGTGACGACCGACCTTCTGATCCTGGGCGGCGGCATGGCGGCGTGCGGCGCCGCGGTCGAGGCCGCCTACTGGGCCAAGAAGAACGGCCTGAAGGTGACCATGGTGGACAAGGCGGCGACGGACCGCTCGGGCGCCGTGGCCATGGGGTTGTCCGCCATCAACCAGTACGTCGGAATCAAGGACGGTCAGAACACGCTCGAGGACTACGTGAAGTACGTCCGCAACGACCTCATGGGGGTCACGCGCGAGGACCTGGTGGCCAGCATCGCGCGCCACGTGGACTCGACCGTGCACCTGTTCGAGAAGTGGGGCCTGCCGATCTGGAAGGACAAGAACGGCGCGTACGTCCACGAGGGCCGCTGGCAGCTGATGATCAACGGCGAGTCCTACAAGGTGGTCGTGGCCGAGGCCGCGAAGAACGCCCTGAAGGCGGCGAACGGCGAGTTGTACGAGCGCGTGTTCATCGTCGGGCCCCTGATGGACGGCGACCGCGTGGCGGGGGCGTACGGCTTCAGCGTGCGCAAGAACGAGTTCTACGTGTTCAAGGCCAAGGCGGTCCTGGTCGCCATGGGCGGCGCGGTGCACGTGTTCAAGCCGCGCTCCAGCGGCGAGGGCCTGGGCCGCGCGTGGTACCCGCCGTGGAACTCGGGCTCGTCGGCGTACTTCACCCTGGCGGCCGGCGCCGAGATGACCTGCCAGGAGGTTCGCTTCATCCCGGTGCGGTTCAAGGACGCGTACGGCCCGGTCGGCGCGTGGTTCCTGCTGTTCAAGTCCCGCGCCACGAACGGCCTGGGCGAGAACTACATGGAAACCCGCAAGAACGAGCTCGAGAAGTGGCTCCCTTACGGCCACGTCAAGCCCGTCCCCGCGAACCTGCGCAACTGGCTCATGATGCTGGACGTGATGGAGGGCAAGGGCCCCATCTACATGCGGACCGAGGAGGCGATCGCGAACCTGGCCAAGGCCCTGCCCGACCCGGTCGAGCAGAAGAAGAAGCTGAAGGAACTCGAGGCCGAGGCGTGGGAGGACTTCCTGGACATGACGATCTCGCAGGCCCTGCTGTGGGCCGCGACCGACGTGTCGCCCGAGGCGAAGCCCTCCGAGATCGCGGCCGCGGAGCCGTACTTCATCGGGTCGCACTCCGGCGCGTCCGGGGCGTGGGTCTCCGGTCCCGAGGACCTTCAGACTTCGCAGACCAAGGGCGAGTACTTCTGGGGCTACACCAACATGTCCACGGTGAAGGGGCTGTTCTGCGCGGGGGACGCGTCCGGCGCGTCGTCGCACAAGTTCAGTTCCGGGTCGCACGCCGAGGGCCGCATCGCCGCCAAGTCCGCGATCAAGTTCATCGTCGAGAACAACACGCAGCCCAACGTGGACATGGGCCTCGTCGAGAAACTGAAGGCCCAGACCCTGGCCCCCGTGGCCTTGTTCGAGGCCCAGTCCAAGAAGACCACGGACGCGAGCATCAACCCCGCCTACATCCGCCCGAAGATGTACATGTTCCGCCTGCAGAAGATCATGGACGAGTACGCGGGCGGCGTGACCTCGCAGTTCAAGACCAGCAAGGCCCTGCTCCAGAAGGGGCTGGAACTGATCGCGCTCCTGAAGGAGGACGCGAAGAAACTGGCCGCCGAGGACCTGCACGAGCTGATGCGGGCGTGGGAGAACTACCACCGCACCTGGCAGGCCGAGGCCCACGTCCGGACGATCCTCTTCCGCGAGGAGACGCGGTGGCCGGGGTACTACTTCCGCGCGGACTGCCCCTCGATGAAGGACGAGTGGTACTGCTTCGCGAACTGCAAGTACAACCCGGCGACGGGCGAGTGGACCATGCTCAAGCGCCCGATCTACAAGATCGTGGCGGACTGACCGGCGCGTGACCCCGAGGGGTCCGGGTGCTCCCCGGGCCCCTCGGGTGCCCTTCCCTTGCAGGAATCGAAGCGATGGACGGCGACTCGAACACCCCCGGTGGGGACGCGGCCAGGCCCCGGTGCCCCCACTGCGGGGTCGCCCTGTCGCGCTGGCGCACCCCGCCTGAATCGTCCTGGGGCGAGGCGTGGCACTGGGTCTGCTTCAACGATGCGTGCCCGTACTTCGTCGAGGGGTGGACCTGGATGGCCACCCAGTACAACGTCCACGCCTCGTACCGCTACCGCCTGGACCCCGAGACCGGCGAGTCCGGCCCCCTGCCGGTCTGGTCCGCGGACGCCCTCAAGGACCCCGGAGCGACGTGAAGGGGTCCCGCAGGAGCGGATCGTCACGGAAGTTGACAAAGCGTCATAGACCGACCCGCCGGGGGTGCTGGTACGCTCGTCATGGGCCGACGCACCACACCCGCGTGGGCGTGGGCGAGGGGACCGCGGAACCGCCGCGGCCACCCCGGGAGACGATGGGTCCCCGGAGCCCTTTGGAGGCGGTCATGAATCGTCCATCCGGTTCCCGCGGCGACAGGGAACAGTTTCTGGCGGACCAGCCGCGCCTGGGGCTCGACGACCGGTTCTCGTTCGCCTGTCACCCCGGTGTGTCGTGCTTCAACGTCTGCTGCCGCGACGTCAACATCGTGTTGACGCCGTACGATGCCCTGCGCCTGAAGACGCGCCTCGGGATGGCCTCGGGCGAGTTCCTCGATCGGTACACGGTGCTCCCGTTCACGCAGGACCAGCTGTTCCCGATCCCCTTCCTGAAGATGAACGACGACGCCGAGAAACGCTGCCCGTTCGTGGGGGAGGCCGGGTGCACCGTCTATCGGGACCGCCCCTGGCCCTGCCGGATGTACCCGATCGGGCACGCGACCAACCGCACGAGCGACCGCCCGATCGGCGAGGAGTTCTGGTTTCTGGTCCGCGAGGACCACTGCCGCGGCCACGAGGGCGGCCGCGAGTGGACCGTGCGCGAGTGGATGGCGGACCAGGGGACCGAGCCCTACGACCGGATGGGGGAGTTCTACCGCGACCTGACGCTTCACGAAAACTTCGTCGTGAAGCATCAGCGCCTGACCCCGCCCCAGATGGACATGTTCTACATGGCCCTCTACGACATTGACCGATTCAGACGGTTTGTCTTCGAGTCCTCTTTCTTGCAACGATTTGTGGTCCAGGAGGACCGCGCGGATCGGATGCGCACGGACGACGAGGAACTGCTGGAGTTCGGCTTCCTGTGGCTTCGGTTCGCCCTGTTCGGCGAGAAGACGATGAAGGTCCGGCCCGAGGTCGAGGCCGCCTTCCGGGCGGCGGCGAAGCCGGAGCACTGACCCATGGGGTGGGTCGCGATGGGAGGTGACAGGATGGATCCGGGACGCAAGACGCTGGTCGTGATCGGCGGAGGGATGTCGGGCATGACCGTCGCCCTGGAGGCCGCGGAGGCCGGGATGGCGGTGCATCTGGTCGAGGCGGGGCCGTCGCTCGGGGGGAGGGTCGCGGCCCTGGCCCGCTACTTCCCGAAGATGTGCCCCCCGACCTGCGGCATCGAGATCAACTACCGCCGCCTGCGACGGAATCCCGACGTCGTCGTGCACACGCTGACGCGCGTGACCGCCGTCGCCGGGACGCCGGGGGCCTTCGAGGTGACGCTGCGCACCGAGCCCCGCCGGGTGAACGGCCGCTGCACCGCCTGCGGGGAGTGCGTGGCGGTCTGCCCGGTCGAGCGGCCGGACGATTTCAACCACGGCCTCGCGAAGACCAGGGCGATCTACCTGCCCCACGCCATGTCGTATCCCATGACCTACGTGATCGACGGCACCTCGTGCAAGGGCGCGGAGTGCGGGGAGTGCGTCAAGACCTGCCGGTACGGCGCGATTGACCTGGGCGAGGCCGCGACGACCCGCACGGTGCACGCCCACGCCATCGCGGTCGCGACCGGATGGACGCCCTACGACGCGACCCGCCTGACGAACCTGGGCTTCGGCCGGTTCCAAAACGTCGTCACCAACGTGATGATGGAGCGGATGCTCGCGGAGGACGGCCCCACCGGCGGAAAGCCCGTGTGCCCCTCCGACGGTCGGACCCCGGCGCGCATCGCCTTCGTCCAGTGCGCCGGGTCGCGCGACCGCAACCACCTGCCCTACTGCTCGGCCGTGTGCTGCGGGGCGTCCCTCAAGGAGGCGATCATCGTGCGCGAGGCCGCTCCCGACTGCGAGATGGCGATCTTCTACATTGACCGCCGCGTGATGGGCCGGAACGAGGAGGTCCTCGCCAAGGTCGAGGCCGACCCGAAGACGCGCCTGGTGCGCGGGAAGGTCGCGCAGGTGTCGGAGGACCCGGCCACGCACGCCCTGCGCGTGACGGCGGAGGACACGGCCACCGGGACGCGCAGCGAGTGGGAGGCGGACCTCGTGGTCCTCGCGACCGGGATGGTCCCGAACACGGAAGGTCTCCCCCTGCCATCCGGGTGTGCCCTCGACGAGTTCGGCTTCGTGGTCCCCGACGGGGAGACCACGGGCACGGTGGCCGCCGGCTGCGTGGTCCGGCCCGCCGTGATGACCCAGTGCATGCAGGAGGCCACGGGCGCGGCCATCCAGGCCCTGATCACCGCCGGCGCCTGAGGGAGGGCTGTTCATGGAACACAAGGTCGCAGTCTATCTGTGCAGCGGATGCGGGATCGGGGAGGCCCTGGACCTCGACAAGGTCGAGGCCGCGGCGAAGGAGGCCGGGTGTGCGGCGATTGCGCGCCACGACGCCCTGTGCAGCGACGAGGGGATCGCGCTCATCGGCCAGGGCATCCGGGAGCAGGGCGCGACGCACGTGGTGGTCTGCGCCTGCTCGCAGCGGGTGTTCGCGGACCGGTTCGCGTGGCCCGGGGTGTTCACGGAGCGCGTGAACCTGCGCGAGCACGTGGCCTGGGCCCACGCGCCGCGCGAGGACGGGACCCAGGAAAAGGCCGAGGACTACGTCCGCATGGGGATCGCGAAGTGCGGCAAGGCCGAGCTCCCCGAGCCCGTCCCCGAGACGCCGTCCCGCACGGTCCTGGTCGTCGGAGGCGGCGTCGCGGGGATGCGCGCGGCCCTGTACGCGGCGGACGCGGGCCACGACGTGGTCCTGGTCGAAAAGGAACAGGCCCTGGGCGGGTTCGCGGCGCGGCTGCACAAGACGTACCCGCACCAGGCCCCCTGGGACGCCCCGTGCGAGAACCCGGTCCCGGTCCTGGTCGCGCGGGTCCAGGCCCATCGCCGCATCCGCGTGATCCTCGGGCGGACCGTCGCGCGGATCTCCGGGGCCCCGGGGAAGTTCGAGGTCACGGTGGGCGCGAACGGTTCCGCCGAGACGTTTTCGGCGGGGGCCATCGTCGTGGCGACCGGGTTCCGGCCCTACGACGTCTCGAAACTGACGCACCTGGGCGCGGGCTCGACCCCGGATGTGATCGGCGCGGACCGGTTCGAGGACATGGCCCGCGAGCGGGCGTTCCGGAGGCCCTCGGACGGCCGGCCCGTGCGCAAGGTGGTCTTCATCCAGTGCGCGGGGTCGCGCGACCCGAACCACCTGCCGTACTGCTCCACCACGTGCTGCCTGAACTCGCTGAAGCAGGCCCGCTATCTGCTCGACGCGGACGCGGGGGCCGAGGCGGTCATCCTCTACAAGGACATGCGCACACCCGCCCTGTACGAGCGCTACTACGAGGCGGCCCAGTCCACCCCGGGCCTGATGCTGACCCGGGCGGAGGTCACGTCCGTCCAGCCGGTCAACGGGTCGGTGCGCGTGACGGCGAAGGACACCCTCCTCGGCGAGGACCTCGTGGTGGACGCGGACCTCGTGGTCCTGGCCCAGGGCAAGGTCCCCAACACGGACCAGGCCATCCTGAACCTGACCTACCGGAAGGGCAAGGAACTGCCGGACCTCAAGTACGGCTTCCCGGATTCCAACTTCATCTGCTTCCCGTACGAGACCGCGCGCACGGGGATCTACGCAGCCGGGTGCGTGCGCGCCCCGGAGGACATCGCGCAGGCGAAGACGGACGCGGCGGGCGCGGCCCTCAAGGCGGTCCAGTGCCTCCACGCCATCGGCCGGGGCGCGGCCGTGCACCCGCGGGCGGGCGACCTGTCCTTCCCGGAGTTCTTCCTGCAACGCTGCACCCAGTGCAAGCGGTGCACCGAGGAGTGCCCCTTCGGGACCCTCGACGAGGACGAGAAGGGGACCCCGCAGGCCAACCCGACGCGGTGCCGTCGCTGCGGCGTGTGCATGGGCGCGTGTCCCGAGCGGATCGTTTCGTTCAAGGACTATTCCGTCCCGATCATCGGCGACATGGTCAAGTCCATCCATGTTCCGGACGAGTTCGAGGAGAAGCCCCGCTACATCGGGTTCATCTGCGAGAACGACGCCTATCCGGCCCTGGACCTGGCGGGGATGAAGCGCACGCGGTACAGCCCGCTCGTGCGCTTCATCCCGGTGCGCTGCCTGGGGTCGGTCAACCGCGTCTGGATCGCGGACGCCCTGTCGCGCGGGATTGATGGGATCCTGCTGATCGGGTGCAAGTTCGGGGACGACTACCAGTGCCACTTCCTGCAGGGGAGCGAGTTGTGCAACAAGCGGATGGAGAACGTGCAGGAGGACCTGAACCGCCTGTCCCTGGAGCGCGAGCGCATCCGCCTCGTGCAACTCGCCATCAACGAGTACGACCGGTTGCCGGAGATCGTGAACGACTTCGTCGAGACGGTGAACGCCCTGGGCATGAACCCGTACAAGGGGTTCTGACCGGGGCGGCCTGGGGGCGCGGGTGGGTCGCGCCGAGGATTCGCGGTCCACTCGCGCCGGCTCCGCGGCCGCCGGCCGCGGTCGAGGACGGGGAGTGAATGAGGTGACCCATGGGTGACGCCATCCGGCCCGACGCCTCGTTCGCCCGGGAGGTCATGGCCCTGGGCGGCGAGGACCTGCAGAAGTGCTACCAGTGCGCGACCTGCGCCGTGGTCTGTCCCCTGGCCCCCGACGACCGGCCCTACCCCCGCAAGGAGATGGTCTGGGCCCAGTGGGGGGCGCGCGACCGGCTCCTCGCGGACCCGGACCTGTGGCTGTGCTACCAGTGCAGCGACTGCTCGGTCCAGTGCCCGCGCGGGGCCCGGCCCGGCGACGTGATGGCGGCCCTGCGCAAGGCCGCGATCGCGGCGTGGTCCGTCCCCTCCGCCCTGGGACGCCTGGCCCAGAACCCCTCGTGGTTCCTGATCCTGCTCGCGGTCCCGGCGTTTCTGTTCGCGTTCCTGCTGGGCCTGGGGCGCGGGGCCGAGCACCCGTGGGGCTGGGCCGAGTTCGCGCAGCCCACCTTCGAGGAGCCGGGGCCAGGCAACGTGGTCGGCGGCTTCATCTTCCACAACTTCATCCCGCACAAGGTCATTTACTCGGTCTTCGTCCCCCTGACCGTGCTGGTCCTCGCGTCGTTCGCCGCGGGCGTCACGCGGATGTGGGCCGCGATGTCCCGGACTTTCCCGGCCCGCGAGGGCGCGACCCCGCGCGGCGGCCTGTGGGAGGTCCTGAAGGACGTCCTGGTGCACCGCCACTTCGACCGCTGCGGCGAGGGGGCCTTCCGGACCTGGACCCACCTGGGCATCTTCTATGGCTTTGCGTTCCTGGCGGTCACGACCGCCGCGACCATCGTCCTGATGTACGGCTTTGCCGCGCCCCCTCCCCTACCCTTCAGCCCGTCCCATGTCGTGGACGGCCTGTTGTGGAAGGTCATCGGGAACATCGGAGCCCTGATATTGGTCATCGGAACCATCTGGGCGATCCGCCGGCGGATGCACGCGGCCCCCGCGGACCAGCGAAGCCACTTCGGGGACTGGGCCTTCCTGGCCGTGATCCTGATCATCGCGGTTACGGGCCTGGGCTCACAGGTCCTGCGCCTGTGGGCCACCTCGGCCCACAGCGCCCCCCTGGCCCAGGTCGCCTACGCGACCTACTACACGCACCTCGTGTTCGTCTTCTACCTGATCGCCTACGCCCCCTTCTGCAAACTCGCCCACATGGTCTATCGCACCGCGGCCCTCACTTACGCCCGCCGCATCGGCCGCGAACCGAAGACCGCATGACGGCCGTCCCGGGCCGGTGGGAAGGCTGCCCCGATCTCGTCCTCCAGTTCCTCGGCGAACTCCCGGATGCGGATTCGCGCAGCGGCCCAGGCCTCGGACAACCGCTCGGCCAGACGCTCCACGTCGGCCCGGACCTGGCCGACCACCACCGGAATCTCGCGTCTCGTCATGGGAACAGCCCCCGCGCTCGGTGCAGGGCCCAGGGGCAGCCGCGACCCGGCCCGTCGAGAAGCCGGGGTCCGGGGTCCGGGATCCGGCTTCCGGTGTCGCGGCGCGCGTCGCTTCGCCGTCATGCCCGCTTTCCCGCGTCCAACGTGGCCCTGACACTGACACTGTTCCTGACACTGTTCCTGAACCTGTCCACTGAACCTGTCCCCTGTCACGACATCGCCGTCGTAGTCTTCAAGTGAGGCAACGCCCCGGTCATGGGGGGCAGTGTTGGCTTCGCCGACACTTCGTGTTCGCGTCTCCAGGGGAACCCCGATGACACCAAGTCGCGGTCCTGAAG
>DYKK01000091.1 GCA_020722625.1 Anaeromyxobacter dehalogenans | reverse complement strand
ACCGGGCATGACGACGACGCCGCGGACGCCGCGACCCCGGACCCCGGATCCCGGATCCCGGACCCCGGACACCGGACCCCGGATGTCCAAGGTCGTCCAATCCACCCGACCTCGTCGCGCCGCGTTGGGCGTGCTATCCTCGCGCACGGCGAAGAACCCGGGGTACGACTCGTGCGACCACAGGTCTTTGTCTCACGACGGATCCCGCCGGAAGGGCTCAACATCGTGTCGGGCCACTGCGACGTGCGCATCTGGGAGGACGAGAGTCCGCCGGCCCACGACGACCTGATCCGGCAAGTCCCCGGCGTCGAGGGCATCCTGTGCCTCCTCTCCGACCGCGTGGACGACGAGGTCCTGGCCGCAGCCGGTCCGTCCCTGCGGGTCGTCAGCGTGATGGCCGTGGGCTACGACAACGTCGATGTGGCCGCGGCGACCCGGCGCGGGGTCGCCGTCACCCACACCCCCGGCGCGCTGACCGAGACCACCGCGGACCTCGCGTTCGCCCTGATGCTCGCCGCGGCCCGGCGCCTCGTCGAGGGCGTGGACTTCGTCCGCGCGGGCCGGTGGAAGGCGTGGGACCCTCTGCTCCTGCTGGGCGAGGACGTCCACGGCGCCACCCTGGGGATCGTGGGCATGGGCCGGATCGGCCGGGCCGTGGCCCGGCGCGCCCGCGGTTTCGACATGCGGGTGATCTACTTCCATCGTTCCCCGGTCGCCGTCGAGGGCGCCGAGTACCGTGGATGCGTCCTCGACCTGGCTCGGGAGGCCGACTTCGTCAGCCTGCACCTCCCCGGATCCCCGGAGACCCGACACATCATCAATCGCGAATTTCTTTTTGGCATGAAACGGAACGCGATCCTCGTCAACACGGCCCGCGGGTCCCTCGTGGATACGCCCGCCCTCGTCGAGGCCCTGCGCGAGGGTCGCCTCCGCGCCGCGGCCCTCGACGTGACCGACCCCGAGCCCCTCCCCCGGGACCACCCGCTGTTGAGCCTGCCGAACTGCCTGGTCGTCCCCCACATCGGGTCCGCGAGCCGTGCGACCCGCGCGGCCATCGCGCGCCTGGCCGCCGAGAACCTCGTCGCGGTCCTCGACGGCCGCCGTCCCCCGCACCCGGTCAATCCGGAGGTCCTGGACGCCCGGCTCCCGCGTGCCTGAGACGACCCGGCATCAGGTCTGAGCGTCTTCGCGCGAGGGACCGCCCGCCGCGGCCTGCTTGCGCAGGCGCTCGTATTCTCGCAGGGCCATGCGGCGGCTGACCGGACCCAGGCGGTCCGTGAACACGATGCCGTCCAGGTGGTCTATCTCGTGTTGCAAACACACGGCCATAAGGCCCCCGGCCTCGATTTCCCGCGCCCGGCCGTGTTCGTCCTGGTACGTGACCCGCACCCGCGCCGCCCGGTTCACATCAATCTCGAGCCCCGGGAAGGACAGGCATCCCTCGTTCCACGTGACCTCGCCGTCGCGCCGCACGATGCGGGGGTTGACGATGTACAAGAGCCCTGTCCCCTTCTCTCCCTCCTTCTCGGGGGGGATGTCGCACACGAACATCCGCCGGGCCAGGCCCACCTGCTGCGCCGCGAGCCCGATCCCCCGGTTCGCGTACATGGTCTCGGCCATGTCCGCCAGGGTCCGGCGCAGGTCGTCGTCCCAGACCTCGATGGGCGTGCCCTTCTGCTTGAGGACCGAGTCGGGCCAGTATCGGATCGCGAGTAGGGCCATCACACCACCTTCCAGCGCGTCCCCGCGGGCGAGTCCATGACCTGGACGCCCATCTCGAGAAGCCGCGCACGCAGCGCGTCCGCGGTCGCGAAGTCCCGGCGGACGCGGGCCTCGGAGCGCTCCGCCACCAGTCGTCCAACCTCGTCCCGGTCCAGTCCCCGCCTGCGGACCTTGCGGTCTTGGATGTCGGCCAGGGTCGCGCGGGGGTCTCGCTCGCACAGGCCCAGAACCTTCCCCTGCTCCTCCACGCAGCGCAGGGCCGTGGCCACGCGGCGCCCCTGGTCTGCCCCCCTCGCCGCGAGGGCCTCGTTCAGGGCACGGGCGTCCTCCGCGAGTCCCCCGAGGGCCGCCGCGGTGTTGAAGTCGTCGTCCATGGCCTCGGTGAAGCGCGCCAGCGACCGTTCGACCCCGGCCGGGTCCGGCTCCGCGGGCGAGCGCGCCAGAAAGTCCCGCGCCCCGAGGAGGCCCTCGTACAGGTACTCCACGCGGTTCTCGGCCTCCGAGATCGCGGTCTCGGTGAAGTTGATTGGACTGCGATAATGCGTTGTCAACAAAAAATACCGCAACCCCTCGGGGTGGTACTGCGAGATCACGTCCCGGATCGTGAAGAAGTTCTTCAGGGACTTGGCCATCTTCTCCTGGGCCTGGCCCACGGTCACGAAGCCGTTGTGCATCCACACGCGCACGAACTCCCGGCCCGTCGCGGCCCAGGACTGGGCGCGCTCGTTCTCGTGGTGCGGGAAGATCAGGTCCATCCCGCCCCCGTGGATGTCGAAGACCTCGCCGAGATACAGCGACGACATGGTCGAGCACTCGATGTGCCACCCCGGACGCCCAGGTCCCCAGGGGCTGTCCCAGGCCGGCTCCCCGGGCTTCGACCGCTTCCACAGGGCGAAGTCGAGCGGGTGGCGCTTGTTCGCCTCGGACGGGTCCACGCGCTCGCTCGCGCCGGCCACCATCTCGTCCAGGCGGCGGCCGGACAGGGCCAGGTAGCCCGGGAATCGTTCGATGTCGAAATACACGTCCCCGTCCGCGACGTAGGCGTGGCCGCGGGCGAGGATGCGCTCCACGGTCGCGATGATCTGGGCGATGTGGTCCGTGACGCGCGGCTCCACGTCGGCCCGGGCCACGCCCAGGGCCTCCATGTCCTCGTGGAAGGCGCGGATGTAGCGCTCGGTCAGTTCCTGGACCGGAACCCCGACCTCGGCCGCGCGACGGATGATCTTGTCGTCCACGTCGGTGAAGTTGCGGACGTACGTGACCTCGTACCCGCACCGGCGAAGGTAGCGCTGCACGACATCGAAGGCCACGTAGGCGCGCGCGTGCCCGATGTGGCAGACGTCATAGACCGTGACCCCGCAGACGTACAGGCCGACCCGGCCCGGGACCAGGGGCGTGAATTCCTCCTTGGCCCGCGTGAAGGTGTTGAAGATGCGCAGCCCCATCGCCCCTCCCGGCGAGCGACACGGCGTGAAGATACGGGTTTCGCAAAGGGGCGTCAATGCCAGGGCGCGCGCAGCCCAAGACCTGCTATCATCCCGCGCATGGACCTGGGGCGACAGGGGGCCCTGATCGGGGCCGCGGTCTATGTGGTGGCGGTGGCCGCCGTCCTCGGGACCCTGGAGGACGACCTGCCCGAACCCCTGAAGACCAGCCTCGCGATCCGGCAGTGGGCCTTCCTGGCGCGGATGCTCCCTCCGCCCGGCTCGGGCGACTCCACGTTCCTTCCGATCGAGTCCGGGGCCGTGGAGGAGTCCCTCGCGGACCTGGCCCGCCGCGTCCCGTCCACGGACCAGGACCGTTTTCGCGCGGCCGCCGTGGGCACCGCCCTGGGCGCCCGGCACCTCGTCCCCCTCTTTCTGGGTCCGATCGCCTCGCGGGACCGCGCGGCCCGGACGCTCCTCTCGTGGTCTTTCGACCCCTCGGCCCGCCCGACTCCCGAGGACCTGGCCTCGGTCCGCGAGACCCCGATCGAGGACCACCTCCGGGACCACCTCCTGCATGCGCTCGCGGCGGCGTCCGGCGACGGCGACCTCGCCCGCGACACGGCCGCGGCGATCTCGGACCGGCGCGCCCGGGTCCTCGCCGCGGGCGGGGCGGCCGGCCTCGCGGCGATCGCGCTCTTGGTCTGCGGCGGCGTGATGTGGTTCCGCCTGCGGCGCAACCTCCCCGCGGACCCGCCGCCGCTCGGTCCCCTGACACGCGAATCCGCGGCGCCCCTGGCGCGCGTCCTCGTCTTTTTCCTGGCGGTCTTCCTGACCGTGAACGCGCTGATGCCGATGCTCGTCCAGGCGGTCCTGCCGGGACTCGCCCTCGGCCCGCTCCTGGTCTGGACCTACCTCGTGGTGGGATCGGCCGGGCTGTGGCTCGTTCACGCGGTCGGCCGCGGGTCGTCCACGGCTCCCTGGGCCGAACTCGTGGGACTTCGCGGTTCCTTCGCGACCGCTCGGCTGACCACCTCCGTCGGCTGGGCCGCGCGGGCCTACTGTCTGCTGTGGCCCGCGACCCTTGCGTCCGCCGTGCTGTGGTCCGGCGTGGCGGGCGAGGGCCAGGGCGCCTTCGAGAACCCGATGGCCGTGCTCCTGGCGACCGAGCCCGACCTGGTCCTCCTCCTGGGGACGGTGGCGGTCCTCGCGCCCCTCTTCGAGGAACCCCTGTTCCGTGGCTACCTGTACGGTCGCCTGCGACGCCACATGGCCCCGGTCCCGGCCGCAGCCTTCAGCGGCTTCCTCTTCGCGGCGGCGCACCTGTCGTGGTCGAACCTGCTGCCCCTCGCGGCGATCGGCTTCACCCTCGCGCTCGCGTACGAGCGCAGCCGCGACCTCGCGACCCCGATCCTCGCGCACGGCGCCTGGAACCTCGTCGAGGCCCTGATGATCGTCGCGGTGTTCCGAGGGTGACCAGAGCGTTGACGCGCCCGGACCCCGTGGTATCATCCGGTCGTTCCGTTCACGACCTTGGTCCGACCCTTGAGAAAGGAGCACCCGATGGAGGCGAGACCCTGGCACCGGTTCTACGACGAGGGCGTCCCCGCGTCCGTGTCCTACGAGGACCTGACCCTTCCGCAGATTCTCGACCGCACGGCGCAACGCTTCCCGGACCGCACGGCCCTCCTGTTCGAGGGCTTCCGGATGACCTACCGCGAGCTCAAGGAGGCGGTGGACCGCATGGCCACCGCCCTCGCGAATCTGGGCGTCCGGCCCGGGGACCGCGTGGCCATCCAGTTGCCCAACCTGCCCCAGGCCGTGATCGCGTACTACGGGGTCCTTCGGTCCGGGGCCGTCGCGGTCATGACCAACCCCATGTATGTGGCGCGCGAGATCGAGCATCAGTTCAACGACTCGAACGCGAAGGTCGCGATCCTCCTCGACGCCCTGTGGATGAAGACCTCGCGCCCGATCCGCGACCGGCTCCCGTGCGAGCACTACATCCTGACGGGCATCAAGGACTACCTGCCCTTCCCCAAGAACTTCCTGTTCCCGCTGGTCGGCAAGAAGACGGGGATGGTCGTCACCGTCCCCTCGGAGCCCGGGGTCCTGTGGTTCAAGGACCTGCTGGCCCGAACGCCGCCCGCCCCCCCGTCCGTCTCGTGGGACATGGACGGCCTGTGCAACCTGCAATACACGGGCGGGACGACCGGGGTCTCGAAGGGCGCGATGCTCACGCACCGCAACCTGTCGTACAACATCCAGCAGTGCCGCGCGTGGTTCACGATGGTCGAGGAGGGCCGGGAGGTCATGCTCTCGGCCCTGCCGTTTTTCCATTCCTTCGGCCTGACCGTCTGCATGAACTTCGCCGTCCTGATCGGGGCGGCCCAGGTCACGGTGCCCAACCCGCGCGACATCCCGAAACTGATCGGCCTGATCCAGAAATACCGCGCCACGCTCTTCCCCGCGGTCCCGACCCTGTTCACGGCGATCAATCAGTTCCCCGGCATTGAGAAAATTGACATTTCATCCATCAAGGGATGTCTGTCCGGGTCCGCGCCGCTCCCGCTCGAGGTCATGGAACGCTTCGAGTCCCTGACCGGCGGCGCCATCACCGAAGGGTTCGGCCTGACCGAGACCTCGCCCGTCACCCACGCGAACCCGCTCATCAACAAGGCGCACCGCAAGCCGGGCTCCATCGGCCTGCCCTTCCCGGACACCGACGCGCGGATCGTGGACCTCGAGGAGGGGACGCGCGAGATGCCGGCCGGCGAGGACGGCGAGGTTGTCATCCACGGGCCCCAGGTGATGAAGGGCTACTGGAACCGCCCGGACGAGACGGCCCAGGTCCTGCGGGACGGATGGCTCTACACGGGCGACATCGGCCGCATGGACGAGGACGGCTACTTCTACATCGTGGGCCGCAAGAAGGAGATGATCATCGCGGGCGGCTACAACATCTACCCGCGCGAGATTGACGAGGTCCTGTACGAGCACCCCAAGGTCCTGGAGGCCGCGGCCATCGGGGTGCCGGACCCCAGGCGCGGCGAGACGGTGAAGGTGTTCATCGTGCTCAAGCCCGGCGAGACCGCGACCGAGGACGAGATCATCGAGTACTGCAGGTCGAAACTCGCGGCCTACAAGGTCCCCAAGATCGTGGAGTTCCGCGACGAACTGCCCAAGTCCACGGTGGGCAAGGTCCTGCGGCGCGTGCTCAAGGAGCAGGAGGCCGCGAAGGCGAAGGGGACATGAGGACGCGATGCCGCGTGTGGACTTCCCTCCCCGCCTCGCCAGGCTCCCGGACGGGACCGAGGTCCTGTTCCGGTTGATTGGCTCGGAGGACGGACCGCTGCTCCTCGAGCTGTTCGGGGTCCTGAGCCCGGAAAGCATCTACCACCGCTTCCTGACGCCGGTGAAGGAGGTCCGCTCCGAGCACCTCCAGCGCTTCGTCGAGATCGACCAGGGACGGGAGGTCGCGCTGGCCGCGTGTATCCGGGATGGAGACCGATGGCGCATCGCGGGCGTGGGCCGGTATCACCTGGGTCCCGACGAGGACGAGGCGGAGGTCGCGATCCTGGTCGGGGACCCCTGGCAGTGCCGCGGGATCGGGGGGCTTCTGCTGCAATCGCTCGGGGACCTCGCTCGCTCTCAGGGCGTGCGGCGGTTCACGAGTACGGTGGACCCCGGCAACCTGCAACTCCTCAAGTTCGCCCGCTTCTACGGCTACAGGACCGCCCGACGCTACGAGGACGGCCTGATCCGACTGGAAACCAACCTCGACGAGTGATTCGAGGCCCGAAACCAGGAAACCCGAGGAGCATCGAGGGTCGCGGCCGGGCGCGGCTCGGGAGGGTGGCCGCGCCTCGGCCGCCTTGGGGCACAGGAGGAGGAAGCCCGGCGGGGGAACCCGTTGGGGGACGGCCCCCGCCAAGACCCAACCAGGGTCGGGTCTTGTCTCATTGGTAACCGCGGCCCGCGACCGTGTCAAGAACTCTATCAGAATAGTCGAAAAACTCTGGGTTTTCGGCGGGAGAAACCCGTCCACGGTCCGACGCCGCGATTTCGCGGCCACGATTTCCGGTCGTGGCGCGCGTCCGGCATCCGGGGTCCGGGATCCGGCATCCGGGGTCGCGTTGCACGTGGGCTCGCCGTCATGGCTCCGCCCATCGCGACCAACGTGACCCTGACACTGTCACTGTCTCTGAACCTGCCCTCTGACCCTGTTCCTGAACTTGTCCAAGTACCCGCGGCTCCAAGTGCGCGATGAGTTTCTTCGTAGATCGTGGTGGCGGATTCTGGCCCTCGTGGCGCCGTGGTCCCCGGCCTGGTAGGATCGCGCGCGGTCCGCGGGAATGCCGCACGAATCGAGGGAGGCGACGATGAGACGCTCGTGGTTCCTGCCGGTCGTGTTCGCCCTGGCGTGCGATGCGGGGGGGACGGCCCCGGTCGCACCCGATCCGGGCGTCCTCGATCCCGGCGACGCCTGGGAGGCCGGAGACCTTGCGCTCGAGGCGGCGGCGGACGCCCCCGATGCCTCGGAGACCGGGGAGGTTCAACCCGGAGATGCCGAGCGACCTGGCGAAGACGCGGGCGCGGCGGACCCGGGCGAGGGAGAGCCCGACGCGACCGTGCCGGACCCCGGCCCGGGCGACGCGGACGCGGGCGAGGTCGAATGGCCCCCGAGGGCCCTGCCGTTCGCCTTCTCCCGCCCGGACGAGGGCGAGCCCCTGACCCCGGGGGAGGTCGAGGATTTCACGCGCCGCGTGACCGGCCTGTGGAAAAGGAGCGACTACTTCCGCTGGATCTTGCGCACGAGCCACGGGGTGGACCCTTCCACCGGGAAGCCCGACTTCCTGAACTGGTGGAACGACGTGCTCGCGGTCAAGGCGGGCGACCTCGTGACGTTCCGCCAGGTCGGGGGGGACCACAACCTGTGGATCGCGTCGTCCAAGGTCCTCGCCCAGGCCATCGGGGGATACCTGCTGACCGGCGACTGGGTCGCGGGCAAGGTCGTCGAGCAGTATTGCAAGGGCCTGACCGCCACCATGAAGGGGATGGTGTACGACCAGAACGACCCCCTGCCGTACCTGATGTCGCGCAACACGATGGCCATGGACCATGCGTTCGCGCTCGACGAGGCCACCTGGCACGACGACGGCCGCAAGAAGGCCGTAGAATATTCCAGCCAGTACTATCCATACGAAAACTGGAACACCCATCGCTTTGAATACAAGAACAACCCGTTCTGGGGCGACGTGTGGGTGACCAACATGCGCTCGAAGGACGACGTGTGCCACATCGTGCGGACCGCTGCGTTCCTGCCGTACGTGGTGTCCGACGCCCCGGACGAGTGGGTGCGGGAGGCGTGCGCCGAGACGATGGAATACCTGAAAGGTTTCAACAGGGATATCGTTGATAGTGGCTATTACATCCGAACCAAGGACGCGGAGGGGCACGCCTACATCATCCCGGACCAGGACCTGGGCTCCTACGTGTGGTATGTCGGCCTCGACGAGCGCAACGAGTGCACCGCGCGCCTCGCGTCCGACCTGATCGCGTACGGACATCGCCTGACCGGCGACTGCGGGACCGGGACCGGGTCCCTGTACGACACCGTGGCCGTCATCACGCACTATTACAACTACGCCATCATCCGCAACTACCACATGGCCGCGCTGGGCAACGCCCTCGTGTACCGGCAGGATGCGGAGGCGCTCGCCCTGCTGGAAGGCCTGGCCGAGCGCGCGGACTCCTACACCCACCCGAGCCCGGACGAGCCCGGGGCCACGCACCCCAACTGGAACAGCGACGTCGCGGAGTTCCTGGTGCAGGCCGCGTCCTTGGGGCTTCCGCTGACCTCGCTCGAGGCCCGGCTGGTCCACACGCACTGGCTCCAGGCCGTCGAGGCGTACGAGCAGTTCCCGCGCTGGGACCTGTGGGACGCCTCGGTCCCGGACGGCGAGTACCCCGCGAACGGCGGCTTCCGGCCCCCGCGCGCCCCGGACGGCGTGGACATCGAGAGCGTGGCCCTCTTCCTGGAGTACTGCTTCTCGCCCTTCCGCAACCCGACCGGGGTCTCGCCGGTGGACTGCGAGGTCGTCCGGGACCCGACACGCTGGGGGACGTGACAGAGTCCCGGGGTCAGACGTAGTTCGTCACCACCATGATGCAGGCCTGGTGGACGACGTGGCGGAAGCGGGACCGGGCCGCGGCGACCACGTCGTCGTCCCACGAGCCGTCCTGGAACCACACGGTGTCCACGACCGCGGGGTCTATCCCGTCGAGGACCCGGCGCGACACCGCCGGGGGCGTGACGAAGTCCACGACGTGGACCGGGGCCGGCGCCTGGGACACGCTCGGGTAGGCGGGCAGGCCCGCGATCTCGGCCTCCTTCGGGTTGATCGGAAGCACGGTATAGCCCTTGCGTTGGAGGTTGCGCACGATGATGTTCCCGTACTTCTCGGGATTGTTGCTCGCGCCGACCACGGCGATGCGGGTCTCGGGGCCCTTGTGGCGCAGGCGATCCATGAGCGGGCCTGGGATCGGGAACTGGGCGTCCATGTCGGTTTCTCCTTCACGTTGGAAACAATGCCGGACAACAGGATGGGGCCGCACGTTGTCCGGCGCAAGTCGCTCCCTCCGGCGGCGGGCCTGGTGGATGTTGGTTCCTCGCGGTCGCCCCTTGTCGCGATGCGCGGTCGGCACTATCGTCCGATCATGACCGGACGCGTGAAGGTCGTGGGCCGTCGCAGGGAGCGGGGAGACCCGGTCGAGGAGGCCCGCGTGTGGCTCAGGACCGTCCTCGACCTCCGCGGCCCCGACCTCTGTCCGCGCGGTGTCTTCCGGTTCCGGACCCACGAGGAGGCCGACGAATGGATGCGTCGTCAGATGGCCCGGTCTCGCGTCCGCCGACACTGGGCGACCTCGTCCGGCTCTGCGCGTCGCTGAACGCGGAGGGCGTGCGCTACGTGGTGATCGGCGGGGTTGCGGCCATCCTGCACGGGGCTCTGCGCGGGACCAAAGACGTGGACCTGCTCGTGGACCCCTCGGCCGAGAACGTGCGGGCCCTGAAGCGCGCCATGGCCTGCCTCCCGGACAACGCGGTCGCCGAGGTCTCCGAGGACGATGTCACACGCTACCAGGTCGTGCGGGTCGCGGACGAGATCCTGGTGGACCTGATGGCCTCGGCCTGCGGCATCCGCTACCAGGACCTCGTCGGGGATGGAATCGAGTATCTGGACGTGGAGGGAGTCACGATCCCCATCGCAAGCAAGGAGGCCCTCATCCGGACCAAGGACACCGTGCGACCCGGTGATCGTTGGGATGTGGAACTCCTTCGAGCCCGGATCGAGGAAGAACGAAATCACCGATGACGACACGGGGTTCGTTCGTTTGAGAATGTTATTTATAGTGTCAATGTGTGTGATGACATCAAT
>DYKK01000473.1 GCA_020722625.1 Anaeromyxobacter dehalogenans | reverse complement strand
CACCGGACCGTCCTCCCCAGCGCTCCGCGCTGGGAGATGGGGCCCCAGTCGCGGCTGCCACGAGACCGCGACAAGGCAAGGTATTCCGTCGTGCTTTCGAGATCGGGGTGGCGAATCGTGGCCGGTCGGCCTCCCCCCGCGGCGGACCCGGTCGTCTCGTCGTCATGGACGCCCGGCCTGCTCGTCCATCAGGTGCCAGGCGTGCGCGTGGTGCCAGGCGTTGACGACCCGATCCATCAGGTCCAGGAACCCGTCGAAGCCGAGAGTCGGATGGGGGGTCATGAAGTGGGTCAGGCGCGACGGATACGACATCTCGAGCAGGCCGATGCGGGCCTTGTAGGCCGAGAACTCGGCGTATCCGCTCCCGACCACGAGCCGGGCGCCCTCCCGGGCCGCCTCGCCGACCGCGTCCACCCAGTCGAAGACGGAGGGGTCCTCCATGACGCGGCCCTCGCCCAGGTCCTCCGCCCGGAATCGCGGCCGGCCCGCCAGGACCCCGGTCAGGGGAACCCGCAGGCCCACCTCCTCGAATGCGGCCTTCATCGCGCGGGCCAGGAACGGGTCGGACAGGATCGCCACCGCCAGGTCGTCCCCGAGCAGGCCCAGGACCGTGCGCTCCCGTTCCACGTCCGGGGCGAACCGGCGCAGGTGGTCCGCGAAGGCCCGCTCGGCCTCCGCGCGCCGATCGAAGCGCCCGGCGACTGCGAGCAGCCAGGCCTTCGTGCCCCGGACCCCGTACGGGGGCGGAGGCAGGAACCCCTCGACCCCGGTGGACTCGGGCAGGATCGAGTACAGCCGGGACCGGTGCCGCGCCGGGTACAGGACGTTGAGCGACGCCCGGAACACGTCGTCCACCCGGTGGATGTCGTAGTCGGGGGTGAAGGATGCGGCCACCTCGATCCCGCTCGCGCGCAGCAGGGCCTCCAGCTCCGGGCGGCCCCGGTGCGGGTCGTAGCCCACGAGGTTCACGACCGGGCCCCCGCCCCCCGGACCGGGCGCCCCATCGCGCCGCTTCCGGCACCGCCCGAAGAAGGTATCGAGCATCTCCGCGTTCTGCGAGCGCATGTTGTCGCTCGCGCGGACCACCACGCCCCTCGCCGATTCCCCGGCCCGGAACAGCGCGACGTCCTCGCCGACCATCACAGAGACGCACGAGTCCTGGAAGACCACGATGCCGTCCTCGCCGCGAAGTTCCTCGGCCTGGGCGATCAGGCGCTCGAAGACCGGCATGGGCCCCCTGGCCAGGTCCCCCTCGGTCAGCACGGACGCGAGGTTCACGGTATCCGCGAAGCCCGACCGCCACGCGTCCACTCCCGCCCTTGCCGTAACCGGCGATGCGCGCGACGCCGCCCACCTCCGCCGCCTCCTCGTCCGCGCTCATCCGGACCGGTGACGCGCGTGTCAAGCCGGGGAGCCCAAGTTCAGGAACAGGTTCAGAGGGCAGGTTCAGAGACAGTGACAGCGGTCAGTGACAGTGTCCGTGTCAGTGCCAGTGCCAGGACAACGTCGGTCGCGGGGACGGGGCATGAGGACGAGACCGCGTCCACCGCGACCCCGGATGCCGGACCCCGGATGCCGGATGCCGGA
>DYKK01000472.1 GCA_020722625.1 Anaeromyxobacter dehalogenans | reverse complement strand
GGGGGGGGGGGCGGGCCAGACCGATCGAGGACGTCCTCGGAACGGTGAAGCGCCTGCTCGCGTCGCCAAACCGCGTCCACCAGGCCCTGGGCGTCGTCTGCGTCAAGGCGGCCGAGGACCCGGCCCACGCGGACCTCCTGAAGCCGCTCCAGAAGTCGAGGGTGTCGCTCGAGCCCGTGATCGGCGAGAAGGTGACCCTCGGGACGCTCGCCCAGAACGCCGCGGACGGGCTCGCGCTCATGGCCGAGGTCCAGGCGGCCGAGGCGTCGGGGGTCCTGTCCGCCGAGGATGCGAAGCGCAAGCGGTTCTTCGCCCTCGTCAACCTCCTCGACACGGGGGACGCCCTGCGCAAGGCCGTCGAGGAACGTTTCGCCGAGGCGTCCCGTGCCCGGAAGCCCTGACGGACCCCTGGCCACGGCCCGGGAGGCCGGACGCGGCTTCCTGTGGATCACCGCGGCCAAGGTCTATTTCCTGGCGACCGCCACCCTGTCCTCGCTCGTGTTCCCGCGGCTCTTCGGGGACCCGGTCCTCTTCGGCCGCTTTCGGGTGGTCACAGGCCTCCTGAACGTCATCACCATGGTCGTGATCACGGCCACGGTGCAGGGGGTCTCGCGGTTGTGCAGCGAGGAGGGTGCGTGGGTGCGGGGCGTGCGGGCCGCGGCCCTCCGGGTCCAGACCGCCCTGTTCGTCCCCGTGTTCGTCGTCCTGCTCGCGGGCGCGGGCGTCCTCGCGGGGCGGGTCTTCGGGGACGGGGCCCTCGCGTCCCCGATCCGGGCGGCCTCGTTCGTGGTCATCGCGTATGCCTTCTACGCCGTCCTCGTGGGGACCCTGAACGGGACGCGCCGCTTCGCGACCCAGGCCGGCCTGGACATCACGTTTTCGACCCTCAAGACGGGCCTGATGATCGGGGCGGTCGTGGTCACAGGGTCGGTGACGGCCGCGTTCGCGTCGTTTTCGACCGCGGCCGTCGCGGTCCTGCTGGCGGCCCTCGTGGTGGCGAGGCCGGTCGCGGGCACCCCGGACACCGGGATCACCCCGGCACCCTCCCGCTACCTGGCGTACCTCTTGCCCCTCGGCGGGTACGCCCTGCTCCTGAACCTCCTCCTCCAGGCGGACATCCTGGGCCTCAAGGTCGCGCTCGGCCACGGGGCCGCGGGCGCCGCGGACCGGGCCTCGGCCGTGGCGGGGATTTACGGGGCCGCGAAGAACGTGGCGATGATCCCGTACCAGGCCGTGATCTCGCTGACCCTCGTCGTCTTCCCCTTCGTGTCCGGGGCCACGAGCCGCGACGACCGCGAGGCCGCGGACGCCATGGTCCGCGGCGCGATGCGGTGGTGCGCCGTGCTCTCGTGCGCGGCGGTGGTCCTGCTGGTCCCCGCGGGGGGCGACTTCCTCGCGTGGATGTTCGGGGAGCCGTACCGGACCGGCGGGCCGTGGCTCCTGCCGCTCCTGGCCGCGGTAACGGGGCTCGCGTTCCTGTTCGTGGCCAACGCCGCGGAGAAGAAGCCCAAGGCCAAGGTCGCGCTGCAGCGGACCGCGGCCGAGCAGGCGGCGCCGCCGCCCGTGCCGGCGGCGAAGACAGTCGAGC
>DYKK01000471.1 GCA_020722625.1 Anaeromyxobacter dehalogenans | reverse complement strand
CCCCCGCGTCCAACGTGGTCCGGACACTGAAACTGATTCTGACACTGATACTGTTCCTGATGCTGTTTCTGAACCTGTCCGCGGCGTCCGGCGTCCGGGATCCGGGGTCCGGCGTCCGGGGGTCGCCGTGGACGTGGCCTTGTCGTCATGCGCCCCTCATCGCGTCCAGCGTGGACCTGACGAGGCCGGTGAAAAACTCTCAAGGATCGCGACATGGTCTCTTCATGGTTGCGCTGGAGACGCGAGCGCCGCTCGCGCCGCCCGTGACCGATCTCCGAGATCACCGCGGACTTCCGGGGGATGCCGCGACAGAGGGCAGATTCCGTGGACAGGTTCAGTGACAGGGGGCAGTGACAGGAACAGTGACAGTGTCAGGGCCGTGTTGGACGCGGGGAGGGGCTGGCGCGAGCGGTCTTCACGGTTCCACGGTCGTGCTCACCCCGGGTCTTGCCACTTCGCCAATCGTCCGGGGCCCTCCGTGCCATTTTGTCAGCATCCGTCGCGAGCCCCGGGGGTGCGCACCCCGAACATCCGCGAGTCTTTGGCCCGATTCCCGCCGCGCGCGGCGATGGTACGGGCATTGCATGGAGGCCGTCCGGGTCTTCGCGCCCGCCGGCCGGACGAGGCCCGGGAACCCGGATGCGGTGACGAAGGGAAGAGTCGAATGCAGGAATTCCTCAGACGAAACTTCTTCGTCGTGAACCTGGCCCTGATCGCGGTCGGATCCTACCTCCTGGCGGGGGTCGTCACCGAGTTCGCGGCCACCGCGATCTTCCGGAGGGGCGCCCCGTCCTCCAACTCATCGGTCGCCGGCCCCGCGACGGTCGCCGTCCGACCCGCGGCCCCCGATCGCCTGCTGTCCCTGACCGCCGGGCGCAACCCCTTCGACGCCGAACCCGTCGTCCCACCCGAGGCGGAGGGCGAGGGGGACGGGGACGCCGAACCCGAACTCGCCGACATCGGAGTGGACCTCCTGGGGGTCCTCGTGTCCGCCCGGCCCGAGTGGTCGCTCGCCATGGTCCGGGCCCAGGGTGAGATGACGATGGTGCGGGTCGGGAGCCTCCTGCTGGACCGGGCCGAGGTCGTCGCCATCGCGTCGCGCTACCTGATCCTGAAGCTCGGGGACAAGCAGAAGGTCGTGAAACTGTGGGCCGAGAAGACCGCCACGGCGTCCCGCCCGGGCCCGGCCGGTCCGCCGCGGCCGTTCACGCCCGCGGTCGGGGTGCCAGGCCCGCCGGGGTCGGACTTCTCGCGCGGGGTGAAAATGGTCGGGCCCTACGAGTTCCACATCGAGCGGACCATGCTGGAGGAGAACCTCCAGGACCTGACGAAACTCGGGATGCAGGCCCGCATCATCCCGAACTACGTGGACGGAAAGTACCAGGGGTTCCGGCTCGTGGGCATCCGCCCCGACAGCCTGTACCGGGCGATCGGGCTCCAATCCGGGGACCTCGTCACGCGGGTCAACGGCCAGGACATTGATACCCCGAACAAGGCGATCCAGTTGTTCGAGGAGCTGCGCAACAGTCCGACCATCACGCTGGACCTGGAGCGGCGCGGGCAGAAGGTCACGATGACGTACAAGGTGAAGTGAGT
>DYKK01000470.1 GCA_020722625.1 Anaeromyxobacter dehalogenans | reverse complement strand
TTGGAATTCGCGGCCCCAACAGAAGTGGAGTTGACCGTCTCGCGACGTACTGCTCACCCCGGTCGGTCCTGGAGGCGCGATTTGAAATCGCGCCGGCTGCGCGGCCTCCGAGCCGCGCCCCTCGGGGTCCGGCGTCCGGAATCCGGGGTCGCGGCGGACGTGGCTACGTCATCAACGCCCCGCACCCCGCGTCCAACGTGGGCCTGACACTGTCACTGTCCCTGTCGTCTGTCCCTGAAACTGTCCACTGAACCTGCCCCTGTCCCTGCCTCGCCGGGGCGTCCGAGATTGCCTCGGTGTTCGGTCGCGGGATGGCGCGAGCAGTGCTCGCGCGTCCAGACGCGAGCGGGGCTCGCGGCTCCAGGGGAACCATGAAGAGACCTGGTCGCGTTCTTGAGGGGACGAAACTCTGCGTCTGGATCACCGGATCAGCATGACCCGGGTGCGGTCCGCGACCTGTTCCCCGACGCTCAGCCACAACTGCCCCTGGAACACCACGATGCTGTGGTAGGACAGGCGGGACAGGTCCGGCCGCAGGTACAGGACCGCCTCCTCGTGGTTCCCGGCCTTGCGGACGGCCGCATCGAGGGCCGCGTCGTCCATGGCCAGGTCCTCGCGGCGGAACGACTCGCTCAGCGGAAGCCGGAGGACGTGCCTCACGACGTTGCGGGCCGATGTCTCGTCCAGGCTGGCCCGGACCACGGCCTTCACGAGCCGGTCCTCGAGGCCCGGGGGCGGATCGAGCCCGCCCAGGGGGTCGTCCAGATCGTAGGACCCCACCTCCCTCCGGAGGTACTTCCGGACGCGCGCGGCCTCGACCTGGATGACCGAGGCCACGGACAGGGTCTGGAACCCCACGTCCCCGCCGACCGCGTCCGCGGTCTCGCCCACGATCGTCCCGAACAGGGCCACGAGCGTCGGGTCGAGCGCCGTTCCCGCGGCCCGGTTCAGGACATCGAGGGTCCGGCCCGGCGGCAGGCCCTTGCCGCCGGCGTGGTAGGCCCGGTTCGACGCGACGGCATCGAAGACGTCCGCGACCGACGTGATGCGGGCCTCGATGGGGATTTCGAGCCCCTTCAGGTCCCCGGCCGGGTACCCGCCTCCATCGAAGCGCTTGTGGTGCCACAGGATCGCGTCCCGGTTCACGAACTCCGGGCTCACGGGCGCGCTCATGGCCCCGATCTCGGGGTGCCGGCGGATCAGTTCCCACTCGTGATCGTCCAGTTTCCCGGGCTTGTTCAGGATGGACGCCGGGATCATCAGTTTCCCGTAGTCGTGGAGGAGCGCGGAGATCTCGAGCCGGCGCAGCCGCCTGCGGTCGAAGCCGGGCATCCTCATCGCCATGACCATGGCCCACTGGGCCACGCGGACCCCGTGCTCGTGGGTCTGGGGGTCGTGCGCCTCGACGCGCTGCCGGGCCTCCTGGGCGAGCGCAAGGGCCTCCTTGAACCGCGCCTCGTCCCGTTCCGTCCAGTTCGAGTCCTTGCGGTCGCGGCGCTCAAGGACCTGGTTGGAGATGCTTCGGTTCATCGTCCCCCGCTTGCGGCCGGCCGAAGGCGGCCCTTCCAGTTGTCTATCGGCGATCCGTGCGATCTGGTTTACCC
>DYKK01000090.1 GCA_020722625.1 Anaeromyxobacter dehalogenans | reverse complement strand
CGAGCGGGGCCCCATCTCCCAGCGCGAAGCGCTGGGGAGGACGTGCCGGTGGCACAGCCGATAGATGGGGGGGCTCGCGTCTCCAAGGGAACCATTCCCTGAACCCGTCCCACGGTTTCCGGCGTCCGGGAGCCGGGATCCGGGATCCGGCGTCGCGGCGCACGTGGCTTCGTCGTCAATGCCCCGCTCGCCGCGTCCATCGTGGACCTGCCACCGTCTGACACTGTCACTGACACTGCCACTGAGACTGTCACTGCGACTGTCACTGTTCCTGAAACTGTCTCCTGCCCCTGCCACTGCGCCCGGCTTCCGGCGTCCGGGATCCGGAGTCCGGCGTCGCGATGCACGTGGATCCCCCGCACCGCCCCATCCCCCGCGTCCAACGTCGCACGCACGGGGTCGCCACTCGTCCTTGCATTTCGAGCCCGGTGATGTCATAAGAGGCGCCGCCCGCCACGGGAAGGGAGGGACTGGATGAGATTCGTGGTGACGGTCCTGATCGGAACGGTGGTCGCCGCCGGCGCGGCCCGGACCTCCCGGGCCGACGACCTCACTCCCCAGGCCATCCTCGAGCGGATGGACGAGACGATCTACGGCTTCGAGGACCAGGTCATGGACCTGCGCATGACCGTCGTGGACGTGGACGGCTCCCGGAAGTCGTACGAGTTCACGATCTATCAGAAGGGGGAGGACAGGCGCCTGGTCCGGTTCACCTCGGGCGAGGTCCAGGGGATGGCCACGCTCGTGGAAAGCCCCACGCGGACCTACGTCTATCTGCCCGGGTTCAAGAAGGTCCGGCAGGTCGCGTCGCACGCGATGGGACAGACCTTCGCGGGGTCGGACTACACGATGGACGACATCTCGAACCCCACCTTCGCTCCTCGCTACCAGGCCCGGCTCGCCCGCGAGGACGACCGGCACTGGGTCCTCGAACTGACGCCGAAGCCCGGCCGGACGCCCCTGTATCCCACCGTGGAGATCATGGTGGAGAAGGGGACCTTCTTTCAGATGGAAGTGAAATATTACGATTCCAATCATCAACTCGTGAAGACGATGACGTGCAGCGATCCGAAGACCTATCACGGCCGCGCGCGCTACTCTGTCATCCTCCTGAAGGACGCCCGCACCGGTCATTCGACGAGGCTCGACATCCTGGACTTCCGCGTCAACCAGGGCTTCCCGAACTCGATGTTCACGGTCCGGGAACTCCAGTGGGGCCGTTGATCGCACCGGAGGAAGCCCATGACGCCCCGCGCGTGCATCCCGGCGGTCGCCTGCCTCGTCGCCGCCCTTCCCCGGTCGTCGCCTGCGTCCGACTGGACCGACCGGGTCCGGTTCTCCGGCTACCTGCAAAGCGACATCCGGTACGTCATCGAGGACTACCGCGGGGCGCGCCCGGGAGACGGCTACCGGTTCGAGATGAACCGGAATGACCTGAACTTCCGGCTGAAGGTCGAGCCGGACCCCCGGGCCCAGGCCGTGGTGGACGCGAGGTTCCGGTTCTACGGGTTCAACGAGTCGTCGTCCCTGCCCGAGCTCGTCCGCCGGGACCGGATCGACCCGTACGACTTCCAGTTGAACGAGGCGTACCTCGCGGTGCGGGGCGCGCCGTTTGAGTCCGTGGACTTCCGGGTGGGCCGGGTGATCCAGTCGTGGGGCACGGCGGACATGTTCAATCCGACCGACAACCTGAACGCGCGGGACTTCTCGGACCCGTTGGACTACACGGCCAAGGTCCCCAACCAGATGGTCGAGGTGAACTGGTACCCGACCGACTGGCTGACCCTGACTGCGGTGTGGGTCCCCGTGTTCAAGCCGTCGCTCCTGCCGCCCTCGGCCTCGCTCGGGTTCGCGGTCGAGACGACGGACGACGGCTGCTTCGTCAGCGCCCCGACCCCGCCCCTCGCCCCCTCCGACATCCGCCGGCTGCAAGGCCTGTTCGCGATGGCCGACCCCTGCCGCCTGTCCTTCGCGACCCCGGAGGTGCGCACCCTGAGCCCGGACACCACGCTGGCGAACTCCCAGGCCGCGGCCCGGGCCCGCTTCCAGGTGGACCTCGGGGAACGGGGAGGCGCGCTGGACTTTTCGCTCAGTTACTTCTATGGGCGATTCACCTTCCCGGTCGCCTACACCGCGGTCGCGGAGATCGGCCCCTCCCTGGAGGACCCGTCCGTGACGGGCGTGCGCTACGTCGCGGAACTCCTGTATCCCCGGATGCACGTGGCCGGGGCGGACTTCGCGTACTCCCCGCCCGTGGAGTGGCTGCCCGGCCTGTTCGGCGAGGTCGCCGTGGTCTTCCCCGAGGAGGTCACCTTCGGGCTCGCGGTGGTTCAGAACGGCCGCATCCAGCCGTCCCTGCTGATGTCCGCGGTCAACGTGCCGTCCACGCCGTTCGTCAAGGCGACCGTGGGCCTGGACTACACCGTGACGTCGTGGCTGTACACCAACGTCCAGTACGTGCGCGGCTTCTTCGACGAATTCAACGATCGATACGGCCTTCACAACTACCTCGCTCCGGCCGTCGAGTTGAAATTCTTCGACGACGAACTGAAGATCCGCGCGGCCGGCGCCTGGGACCTGGACGACCTGTCCGCGGCCGTCTTTCCGGAGGTGACCTGGGTCGTGGTCCCGTCCGTCGAGGTCACGGGCGGGGTCTGGGCCTACCTCGGGGACACCAAGCCGCTGGACCCCGAGAGCTACGCCGGGCGCTCCAAGTTCGGGCAGAAGGCGGCCGGCCGCAGCGTGGCCTATCTGAAGGCGCGCGTGACCTGGTAGTCCCGACCGGGGGGGTGGGATGATGCGTCTTGCCTGGGTGTTCCTCCTGCTGGTCGCGTCGGCCTGCGGCGACTGGAAGTCCTCGGGTCCCGACCGGCTGCGCGATGCCTATCCGACCTCGTGCGGGGGCGAGGACTCCGGCACGCCCGCCCCGGACGGGACGGTCGCGGCCGCCCCGTCGGAACGGGTCGCGGGGACCTGGGCCGCCCGCGTGGTCCAGAAGGGACGCATGGCCATCCCGACGGTCTGTGACGACTGCCTGCTGACCCTGAGCGACCTCGCCGTCGTCGTCGTCCCTTCCGACGGAGGGTCGGTCCTGTGGCGGTTCTGTGACCAGCCGATGGACATGGACACGACTCCCGCGGACCCGACGGACCCGCCGGACCCGGACGCGCCGCACTCCACGGTGCCCCAGGCCCTCGCGAACGCCGGGGTCAGCGCGGGGGCCGCGTTCGCGAGTCCCGCCACGGTCCGCCTCCCGCCACACCGCGTGGTCTGGCTGTGGGGCGTGCGCGACCTGACGGACCCGGCCGGCGACCCCCTGCCCGAGTCCGCGGACTCTCCCAAGGTCTTCGACCAGGACCTGGACGGACACCCCGGGGTGACGATCCGCGTGGACCGGCCCCTGGAAGGCGAGCGCTACATGGTCCGCCGGGCCGTGTGGGACCTCGCGGAGGCCGCGGTGTCTCCCGACGGCCTCTGGGTGGTCGGGACCCTGACCTTCACCGTCGAGGAGCGGGCCCTGGGCGCGGACAACCCGCTCCTGACGGTCCTGGCCCCCATCACCCCCAAGGCGACCGGGAACACCTACGCGATGCGGCGCGTCCCGCCCGACGTCACCTGCGAGGACCTGCGATCGCTGGCCGCGACGCTGTTCGCCGAGGCCCCGTCTCCCGGTCACTGAGGAATCGGCGATGTCGTGGCGAATGGCCGTGGTCCGAGGCGTTGGAGGCCTGTCCCGACGATGGCGCGCCCTCCTCCTGATCGCGGCCGCGATCCTTTCCGGGGTCGCGATGGTCGAGGCCCCCTCCATCGAGACCTCGGCGGACCCCACGGCCTATCTTCCCCGCTCGCGACCCGAGGTGGCCGCCTGGCTGGACCTCAACGAACGGTTCGGCGCCCTGGACCTCCTGATCGTCGGCCTCGAGGAGCCCGAGGAACCCCTGTCCCCCCCCGGCCTCGAGGCCCTGGCAGGCCTCACGAGGCGGCTCGAGGACCTCAAGGCCCGGGGCGTGCTGTCGGCGCGCAGCCTGACCAACGTGGACACCGTGACACCGGACGAGGCGGGGACCCTCCATGCCGGCCGCCTGGTCCCCACCCTCCCCTCGACGCCCGAGGAACGCGACGCCCTGATGCAACGGGTCCTCGCAGACACCCAGGTGCCCGGGTCCCTCGTCAGCCGGGACCTGCGGGCCTACCTGATCCTGGTCCGCCCGGACCCGCGCAAGGACAACCGCGAGGTCGCGCGCCTGGTCGAGGACGTGGTCGAGGCGGGACGGGGTCCCCTGACCGCCCATTTCTTCGGAGGCCCCTTCATCGCGAACGTCGTGACCCGCAAGGTCTATGACCGGCTGCCGTGGCTCGTGCCCCTGTTCGCGGGCCTCCTCCTGGGCGTGCTCGCGCTCGGGACCCGCGGACTCGGCGCGGGGGTCCGGACCCGGGCGTTCGTGGTCGCGACGGTCCTCGGGTGCGCCGGTCTGTCGCTCGTGTGGTGGCTCGGCCTGCTCCGCGTCTTCGGACTCTCGCTGACCATGAGCGACGTGAACGGGCTGCTCCTCGTCCTGGCCGTCGCGACCCTCCTGTACGCCCGCTTCGCGGACGCCCGGCTCTCGGGGGCGACCTCGCCGCCCGGGGTCCTCGTGGCGTTTTCGGCCGCCTGCGGCCTGGCGCTCGCGGTCCTTTGTGTCGCCGGTCCGCTCCTGCCCGCGCCGCTTCCCTTCCTGGGCCGGATGGGCGCCCTCCTGGCGGTGGGCTTCGCCGCGGTCCTGGGGCTCGGGTTTCTTGGGGTCTGGCCCCTCCTCACCTACGTCGGCCCGACCACGGTCGGGTTGCTTCACCCACCCACCCCCGGTCGGGATATCCCGGAGTCCCGCGCCCCGTCGCGGGCCGTCCGCCTCGGGGCCCTGGTGCTCCTGGTCGCGGCCTCCATCGCGGCGTTCCAGGTCCGCTTCGTGTTTGGACTGCGGGACCTCTTCACCCGCTCGGACGACGTGGGGGCTACCCTCGCGTTCTTCGACCGCCGCTTCGGCGGGTCGGATTTCCTCCAGGTGTCGGCCCGGGGCGACCTGCGCGACCCCGCGGTCCTGGCGCGCCTGCACCGCCTGAGCGACCTGATCGAGGGAAGCGGCGCCTTCGCCGACGTCCGGTCCATCACGCAGGTCGTGGGCTTCCTCGCGCAGCACTTCGGCGGGGCGTTTCGGGTCCCGGACGACCGGGAGTCCCTGAATACCCTGTGGTTCTTGCTGGACGGCAACGACGATGTCCGGGCGCTCGTGACCCCGGCCCGGGACGAGGCCATGCTCGCCCTGCGCGTCCCCCCGGGTCGCGACCCGGGCGAACTCGTGGCGGTCGTCGAGGAGGCGGTCCGCGACTCCGAGGACCCCGGCCCATCCGGAGCGGCCCGGCGACTGGACGCCCTGGCCCGTCTTGCCGGCGTGAACCTCCCCCCGGGATGGTCCACCGAGGTCGTGACGCGCCTGACGGCCGCGAGCCCCGCGGCCGTGGACGACGAGGCCCTCGCGCTGCTGCGCCGGGAACTGTCGTCCCCCGAGTCCCCGTTCCTCCCCACCGCGGACGAGTTCGAGGCCATCGCCGGGACGCTGAAGGATCCCGGCCACGGGCGGTCGCTCGAGGACGTCCTCCGGTCCCTGCCGTCGTTCCAGGCCCTGGACGCTCCCCCGGACTGGCCCGGACGCATCGCCCGGATGATCCGGGACCGGGCCGCGACCCTGAATGCCGAGGTCCGTGCCGGTCGTGCGGTGGACCAGTGGCGTTCCCGGGTCCCGTCCGACCGCGCCACCGAGGCGTTGACCGCCCGCGCCCGGGGAATCGCCCTGGACGCGATCGCCGGTCCTCGCGCCCCCGGGGCCGGCGTCTCCTTCCTGGTCACCGGGTTCCCGGTGCTCGTCCCGGTCCTCGAACGCGACCTGTGGAGCGGCCTCTTTCGGGCCCTCGCCGGGGTCGTGACCGCGGTCTTCCTGGCCGGATGGGTCGTGGCTCGTCGCGTTCGCCCCCCGGTCGCGGTCCTGGTCCGGGCCGCCCTCGCGGGCCTGGCACCCCTGGGGATCGCCTCGGTGACGGGGCTTCAGGTGGATTTCGGGTCCGCGACGATGGTGCTCGTAGGCCCGGTCGCGGCGGGCCTCTTGTCGGTCGGACCCGCCGGCACGCAGCGTCGGCCCCTGGCCCAGGCGATGCCGCCGGCGCTCGCCGCGGCCTGTGCGAGTCTTGCGGTCACGGGCGTGCTCCCGGTCGTGCGGATCGGGCTCCTGCTGGGACTCGCCCTCGTGTGTGGTCGGCTGGTGACCCTCCGGGAGACCGGGGTGCCTGAACCAGCCCCAGCCCCGGAGGAGGCCGCTTGAGGTCATCACCCGTCATCGAGCGGTTCGCCTCCGCGATCGCCCGTCGTCCCCGCCGCTGGCTGGCCGCCGCGCTCGTGGTCACCGCGGCCTCGGCCTGGGCGACGTCGCGCCTGCCCATCCACACCTCCCGCAACGCCCTGTTCCCGAAGGACGAGCCCGTCCAGAAGCGCCTCGACGCCTTCCTCGAGAAGTTCGGCTCCGCCTCGGACCTCCTGGTCGTGCTGGACGGCGCACCCCGGGAGGTCCTCGAGGACTTCGCCACTGGGCTCGCGACCCGCCTGCGGAATCGCCCGGAGGTCCGCGACGCCTCGGAGCGGATCGACACCGACTTCTTCTTCGCGCGGTCGTACCTGATGGTCCCGGCCGAGACGCTCTCCCGGTTGTCGGAAATCCTCGATCGCGTCCTCGCCGGTCCCGCGCCGTCGTTGTCCGGGTCCGTCACCTTCGACGCGGCGGTCGAGGCGGTGGACCGTTGGCTTGAGGACCCACCGGCCCTTTCGGAGGGAGACGTCGGCCTCGACGTGGCTCGCGAGGCCCTGAACGTCCTCGACACCGTGCTCGACGAGTGGCTCCGGTTCGTCCACGCGCCCGAGGAACCCGCGGACCTGGCGTGGGACCGGCTGTCGCGCCACCCCGAGGCCCGGCGCTTCCTGTCCGGACGGGGGTATTTCGCCACGCACGACGGCCGCGCCCTGGTCGTGTTCGTGAGCCGCAAGGACCCGTCGTCCGAATTCAATGTCCTCGCCCCGTTCATCCGCACCGTCCGGGCGGAAGCGGATGCCCTGCGGGCGGAGTTCCAGGCCCGGGGGGGACCGGTGCCGACCGTGGGTCTGACCGGGCTGCCGGCCACCGAATACGAGGAATACGTGGCGGTCCAGGCGGACATCGTCCTGGTGGTGAGCACGGCCGCGGTCTTCATCCTCCTCCTGGTCTTCGCGTGGATGCGCTCGCTCAGACGGGCACTCGTGATCTTCATCCCGATGGGCCTGGGGACCGTCTGGAACATGGGATTGACCCTGTTCACCGTGGGCCACCTGACCCTGCTGACCGCGGCCTTCACCGCGATCCTGTTCGGGCTCGGCGTGGACTACGGGATCTTCCTGACGAGCCGCATCCTCGAGGAGACGGCCCCGGGTAAGCCTGCGGGCGACGCGCTCGCCCGGGCCATCGGTCGCGGCACGGCCGCGTCCGCCCGCGGGGTCTTCACGGCCGGCGGCACCACGGTCCTGATCTTCCTGTCCCTGGTCCTGGTCCCGTTCCGGGGATTTGCGGAACTCGGCGTCGTGGCCGCGACCGGGGTCGCGCTGGTCCTCGTGGCCACGTTCCTCGTCGCGCCCGCCCTCTTCGCGCTGATGCCCCCCGCCCCGCCCCGGCCGTCCTTGAAACGGGACGGCGAGGGACACGCGGCCGGGCCCGACCCAGGACCGCGTCCTCGGCTCGTCCTGTCGCGGGCATCGTCCCTCTGGGTCGTCGCCGGCGCGACCCTCGCCGCGGGCACGGGGCTGGTCCTGGGCCTGGGAATCCCCTTCAACTACGACGTCCTCGACCTCCTCCCCGCCGGATCCGAGGCCGCGAGGCTCCAGCGGCGACTCGTGGCCGAGTCCGACTTCCAGCCCGAGGTCCTGCTGGTGGCCGCCCCGGACCTGGCCGAGGCCCGCCGCCTGACCTCGGCCCTGAAGAATCTTCCGGTCCTGTCGAGCGTCCAATCGGTCGTGGACCTGTTCCCCCCGAACGCGGAGGACAAGGCGGCCGTGGCCCGGAAGGTGGGCGACGTCGTGGCGAGGGTCGAGGTGGACGGGCGACGAGAAGGCCGGTCCGACCGCAGCGGCACCATCGCGCTCGAGGACGCCCTCGCGCGCCAGGGCCGAGCCCACATCAGCCGGGAGGGCGCGCGGCGGCTGTCCCGCACCCTCGAACGCGCCGGGGACTTCCTCGACGAAATCCAGGACCAGGCGTTTTCGGCGGGCCACGAGGGGATCGTCGAGGCCCTCGAGCGCATCCGGGGCCGCCTCGCCGGACTGGCCGAGGCCCTGAGCGGGGAGTCGGACATCCCCAGGGCGCGGACCGAGGCGTTCTTCGATTGCCTGCTGGCCGCGGCCCGCAAGGCAGCGACCGTGCTCGCGGGCTGGCGCGACGCCCGGCCCCTGACCCCCGCCGACCTCCCCCCGTCCCTGAGGGACCGGTTCTTCGCGGCGGACGGGAGCGTCGCCCTGTACGCCTATCCGCGGTTCTCGGTCTATCAACCGGCCTTGCTGGATTCCATGATGGACCAGGTCCAGGCCGTGGCCCCCGAGGTCACCGGGTTCCCGGCCACGCACCGGGTCCTGTCCCGCATGGCCGTCGAGAGTTTCCGGCTCGGATCGGGTCTGGCCCTGCTCGCGGCCCTGGTCGTGA
This sequence comes from Anaeromyxobacter dehalogenans, assembly GCA_020722625.1. GTDB lineage: Bacteria > Myxococcota_A > UBA9042 > DTJE01 > DTJE01 > DYKK01. Next base: position 1,962 of record DYKK01000090.1, on the reverse strand, counting down.
TCGCCCTCGCGCTCCGGTCCCTGCGTGGGTTCGCGACCGCCTCCCTCCCCCTCGTGGCCGGTGTCGGGTGGATGCTCGGGCTGATGGCCGCGCTCGACCTGCCCTTCAACTACGCCAACATCGTGGGGGTTCCGATGGTCATGGCCCTCGCGGTGGACTACGGGGTGTGGTTTTCGCACCGCCGCCGCGAACTCTCGGACCGGACGGCGTGGGAGTCCGCCTCGGTCGCGTCGCAGGCGATCCTCCTGGCCGCGGGGACCACGCTCGCCGGGCTCGGCGCGATCATGCTCGGGCGGTATCGGGGGGTGGCCTCGATGGGGGCGTGCGTGACCCTCGGGCTCGTGTGCTGCCTCGTGGCGGCCCGCGTGGTGTCGCCCGCCCTGGCCCATCTCTTGGAGTCGATCCGGCCGCGTTCCGGATCGGGGAGGTGAGACGCGATGAGCAGGACCCTGTTGGTCACGACGGCCTTGACCGCAACCCTGGCCGGGGGCCTCGCCTGGGGCGATCCCCCCGCGGCGGGCCGCCCCATCGTCATCTGCTACACGACGGGGAGCGTCTCCGCCCGCGACGCCCGGCCGGCCATCGAGACCATGGTCCGGGTCCTGGAGCGTCTGGGGGGCTGGCCAGAGGGGACGTACCGGGGGCGGTTCACGGACGACACGCGCGAGTGCGACCGCCTCGTCGCGTCCGAGAAGCCGCACTTCGTCATCCCGTCCCTGGGCTTCTATCTGAGGCACCGCAAGGACGACGGGCTCCTTCCGGTCGCGCAGCCCCGGGTCCGGGGCCGGGACCGCGAGGTGCTGCGCGTCCTGGTGCGGCGGGGGTCCTTCGCCTCCCTGGACGCCCTGAAGGGCCGCACGCTCGGGGGAACCCTCCTGGACGACCCGGAGTACCTGGGGCGGGTCGTGTTCAAGGGCCGCCTCGACCCCGCCTCCTTTTTTGTGTTGAAACCCTCCAGGGTGGCCTTGCGGCCGCTGCGGGACCTCGCGGCCGGGAAGATGGACGCCGTGCTGGTGAACGACCAGCAGTACCGCGCCCTCCCGGGGCTTGCGTTTTCGAAGGACCTGGAGGTGGTGTTCGAGTCGGAACCGGTCCCCCTCCCCGGGGTGTTCGCGGTGGAGGCCCGGACCTCGCCGGACGAGCGGGCCCGGGTCGGCAAGGCGCTTCAGTCCTTCTGCGGCCACGCGGACGGCCGCTCCTTCTGCGAACTCTTCGGCCTGGACGGGTTCTTCGCTGCGGACCCATCGTCCTACGAGTCGGTCCGGGCGCTGTGGGAGGCGCGTTGAATTCGCGGTGGATCGGTTAGACTTCCCGCGTGTGGCGCTGCCTCGCCATCCTGGTCGCCGTCTCGTCGTGTTCCCTGACCCTGCCCGAGGACCTCGCGACCCTGCGCGGGGTTCCGGCCTGTTCGGAGTGGTCCCTGACGGACGCCCTGCGGGTCGGACGGACCGTGGACCGCCGGACCCCGTCCGGGGACCTCGAGTGCGTCCTGTTCTCCCTGCGCCAGGAGTGGTTGCAGGGGCCGCAGCAGGCCGCCATCGCGGGCCGGGTCTGCTTCCTCCTCGCGGACGTCGAGCCCGACGCGAACCGGCGCCGCCTCCTCGCCGCGGAGGGCGCTCGCTGGGGAGAGATCGCCGAGAGCCTCGGGGGCTCGTCGGACGCCTCGACCCTGTACCACCACGCCATGAACCTGGGGATCGCCGTGCGCGACAACGTGGTCGTGGCCCTCAAGAACCTGGGCCGCATCGAGGCCCTCCTCACCCGGGCCGCGGCCCTCGACCCCGGCGTGGACCAGGGCGGCCCCGTGCGGGTCCTCGGGATGCTCTACCTCCAGGCCCCGGCGTGGCCCCAGGGCATCGGGGACCCGGACCGCGGCCTCGGCCTGCTCCGGTACGCGGCCCACCACTTCCCGGGCCACCCCTTGAACCACCTGTTCCTGGCGCGGGCCCTGTGGGAGGTCGA
>DYKK01000089.1 GCA_020722625.1 Anaeromyxobacter dehalogenans | reverse complement strand
CCAGTGGCACGTCCGATAGCGGGGCCCCATCTCCCAGCGCGGAGCGCTGGGGAGGACGGTCCGGTGGACCGTCCGATAGCGGGGCCCCATCTCCCAGCGCGGAGCGCTGGGGAGGCTGTGCCTGTGGCACAGCCGATAGATGGGGGGGGGAAGTCGCGGCCCCAGGGTGGTGAAATGATACGAAGCAAATTTCATGTCTATTCGAAGAATTGCGAAAATTGATAGCGGATTTGAGAATTCCCCCACCCCGGAGCCGGGGTCCCCGGATTCCGCTAGAATCCGTCTCGTCCCACGGGGTGACGAGCGTGTACGACCTCCTCTTCCGATCGGCAACCGTGGTCGTCCGGGATCGGGTCGAGGTCCGCGACGTGGCGGTCCGCGCCGGCGTCATCGAGCGCGTGGCGCCGTCCCTGTCCGGACCGGCCCGCGAGGAGGTGGATTGCCACGGCCTCGCCCTGCTGCCGGGGGCGGTTGACCTGCATGTCCACTTGCGGGAACCCGGGATGACCCACAAAGAGGACATCGCCTCGGGGACCGAGGCCGCGGTGTCCGCCGGGGTCACGACCGTCTTCGACATGCCCAACACGTCCCCGCCCACCACGACCCTGGAGCGCCTGGCCGAGAAGGCCGGGGCCGCGGCGCGCTCGGCCCGGTGCCATGTCCGGTTCTACCTCGCCCTGACGGCGGACAACCTGGACGAGATCGAGCGGGCCGCCTCGCACCCCGCCTTCGCGGGGGTCAAGGTCTTCCTCGGCTCGACCACGGGCCGGACCCTGGTCGAGGACCCGGGCGTGATCGCGCGCGCCCTGGACCGGGTCCCGGCCCTCTTCGCCTTCCACGCGGAACTCGAGTCGGTCCTGGCCGCGGTCCGCGGGAGCATCCCAAGACCCACGGCCTCGCACCACCAGGTCCTGCGCCCCGCCGAGGCCGCGGTCGCCGGCGCGCGCCTGGTCGCGGACCTCGCGTCCCGGCCCGGCCGCCGCCTGCACCTGTGCCACCTGTCGTCCGCCGGGGAAATCGCCGTCCTGTCCCGGGCACGGCCCGCCTCCCGCCTCACGGCCGAGGTCACCCCCCACCACCTCTTCTTCACCCACGAGGACACGGACCGCCTCGGGAACCTCTTGAAGGTCAATCCCCCGGTCCGCGCGCCGGCGGACCGCGATGCGCTCCTCGCCGCCCTCCGCGACGGCCCCGTGAACGCCCTCGCCACGGATCACGCCCCCCATACCCGCCACGAGAAGTCGCTCCCGTACCCCCAGGCCCCGTCCGGAGTCCCCGGCCTCGACACCCTGGTCCCCGCGGCGCTACGCCTCGTGCAGGTCGGGGCGCTCGACCTCCCCCGCGCGGTCGGACTCCTGTCCGAGAACCCGGCCGGGATCGCCGGGCTCGACCGCAAGGGCCGCGTGGCCGAAGGATACGACGCGGACCTGATACTCTGCGACCTCGACCGCACCTGGACCCCGGCGGACGCGGACGTCCGCACCCGCTGCGGCTGGACCCCCTTCGCCGGCCGGACCCTGGCCGCCCGCCCGCTGGCCGTGTGGGTCCAGGGGAGGCGCCACCGCGCTTCGCCGGGCATCTGAACGGATCCGCCGGAACGGGTCACTGGGGGGACGGTGACGCCTTCTCGGCGTCCACGTCGGCGATCAGGCGCTGGAGGTTGTCATAGACGACCTGGGCCGGTTCCACCAGGGGCGACTTCTTCGCCGTCCCTTCGACGATGAACTTCTTCAGGTAGAAAGAAGCCTCGCGGTACCGCCCCTGCCGGATCAAGGCGTTGGCGAGGTTGAATGCAATCGTGATGTCGTCCGGTGCGTTTTCGAGGGCTGTCACGAATTCCTCGGCAGCGGCCTGGTCGTTGCCCATGCCCAGATAGACGAGGCCCAGGTTGTGGTGGGCCTCGGCGTCGTCCGGGTTGAGGCGGATCGCCTCCTTGAACACCGCCATGGCCTCGCTCTCGGCGCCCGCATCGAGGTACGCGAGTCCCATCGCATTGAAGGCGCGCGTGTAGTAGGGGTCCGCCTCCACCGCCTTCCGGTAGAAGGTGTCCGCCTCCTCGAACCGGCCCTTGCGCGCCATCACGACCCCGCTCCAGTAGTAGGCGCCCGCGTAACCCGGGTCCGCCTCCACGACCTTCTGGAACCGGGACAGGGCCTCATCCAGGGAACCCTTCTCCATGGCCAGGCGCCCCTGCTGGAACGTCACGTCCACGTCCCTCGGGTTCAGGCGGGCGGCCTCGCCGAGTTCCCGCTCGGCGCCGTCCAGGTCCTTCCGGTCGTGCAGGAGGATCATCCCCAGGTGATAGTGGGCGACCTGGTTCTTCGGGTACAGCGCGACCGCCCGCTCGAAGAGCGTCGCGGCCTGGGACATGTCCCCACGCTGGTATGCCTTGACGCCCCGGTTCGCGAGCGCGATGGACTCGCCCTGGGCCTTGGTGCAGGACAGGACCATGCACGCGGCCGCCGCGGCCAGCCACCACCCGCCCCACATCCCCGACCCCTCGCGCCGCCGCGACGATCTCGGCATCGGTTCACCCCCTCCCGACCGCGCCCGCGCGATCAGGCCCGCGTCATTTCGTCACCCGGAAGATGAACGGGTAGGTCACCTTGACCGTCCCGCCCCCCTTGGGGGACGGGAAGACCCAGGTCGCGATCCGGCTCGCGATGCACTCCTCGACCCCGCCCGAGTTCAGGGACGTGCTGACCACCTTCACGCCGATGACCTTGCCCGTGGGCGTGATGATCCACTGATAGACGACCTGTCCCGCGAGGTCGGGGTTGCGCTGGACCTCCTGCTGGTAGCACCAGCGGATCTGGTTCATCTTGCTCTGGATGTAGCGGCGGACCGTCTCCTTGTCCAGCTCGCCGGTCACCGAGTACGTCCCCGCGTACACGACCGGGGCCCCGCCGCCCCCGTGAAATCCAATCCGCGGGCCGGTCCCCTCGCCGCCTTTCTCGAGCCCCGACACGCCACGCAGGTCCGCCGGTCCGAACTCGCTTCCCCCGCCGAACATCCCCCCGGGCGTTCCCCGGAAGCCGCCGGTCCCGCCGCCCCCGAGGGTCCCACCGAAGGGGTCGAGCCCCGACACCATGGCCCCGGGACCGTGGCTCCCCAGCACGCGAATTCCGCTCCCCGTCATGGTCGGCTCGCCCCCGGCGCCCAGGACCTGGCTCAGGAGGTCGTTCTGCTGGGACAGGACGCGCGTCAGGGCCTGCTCCGCGATGCGCTTGTTGCGCTCGCGGACCTCCTCGGGGGTCAGTTTCGACAGCAGTTCGTCCGGTTTCTTTACGTCCATGCGCGGCCTCTCGCCCGCCACGCGATCCGTCGTCTCGATCTTCTGGTCCTTTTTCTTGCGCCGTGCCTCCTCCTGGGCACGGCGGGCCATCTCCTCCTGGGCCTGTTTCTCGAGTTCCGCGACCTGGATCATCTTGAAGGCCTGGCTTCGCCGCTCGTACGGATCCCGGGTCGCGCGCAACTGCTCCTCGGGGATCAGGGTGATCAGGATCAGAAACAGCAGGTGCAAGATCAGCGAGATGGCCGAATACACGTGGTCCTGGACGTTCAGCCTCCGCGCGAGGGGCGTTCGCACCGGCTCGGGGAGGTGGCTCAGGCTCACCATCAGCGTGAACGGCCCGAACCGCAGCCGCGCCTTGGTCCCCACGTCCATCCGCAGGAAGTCCCGGTTCACGAGTTTCCCGCGCCGCTCCAGGTCCGCGACCTTGATGATCTCGCCCTGGACCAGGCAGTCCCCCTCGACCTTCGGGGCCTTCACGTTCAGCAGGAAGGTCCCGTCCTCGGGGACCGCGAGGTCCATCCCGGACGCACCGAGGAAGTCCTCGGGCAGGAAGACCTGGCACCCCACCTGCTCGCCCGCCCGGACCCGCTGGCCCCGGCGGAAGTGGTGCACCGTGACGACCTCGTCGTGCCAGAGCACCGCGACCTCCAGCGCCACGGCCTCGGTCATGCCCGCCTCGTCGCGGATCGCCGGGGCCTGATAGAAGGCGTCCGCGGCGGTCTTCGGTCCCGCGACGCCCTCCAGGTGAACGACCAGCCGCGTGGCCCCGACCACGATCTCGTCCCCGGTCCTCAGGAGGGCCTGGGTCGTCCGCTCCCCGTTCAGGAGCGTCCCGTTCGTGCTCTCCAGGTCCGTCAGCCGTACGTCCCCCGAGTCGAGGACCTCGATCACCGCGTGCTGGCGCGAGACGTTGGGATCGGTGACGCGCAGGTGCGCCTGACCCGCCTTGCCGATCCGGATCGCCTTCTGGTTGAAGACCTCGTCCCGGAGCAGGGTGTCCCCATCGAACACCGAGATCCGGATGGTCGGGATGCGGGCTTCCATCTCCATCCCCTCTTTCGCGGCGTTACAGGTCCTCGGCGGACTTCAGGATCTCGTCCACGAAGTCCGTCCGCACCTGGATCAGGGACGACTTCTTCCGCCGGACCAGGGCCTCGGCCACGCTCTGGTCCGGTCTCAGGAACTGGGCCTCGACGACGTCCCCCTCGAAGTCCATCTCCTTGACCTCGTCCCTGGCCTTCCCCTTCGGCGTCTGGGCGCCCAGATCGCCGGCGGGCGCCCCCAGCGCCGCGATCCCGAGCGCCACCCCGACGATTCGGATGATCCGGATCATGCGTCACCTCGTCGCAAGCGATCCTAGTCCCGTACCACGGAAAAAACAAACCACACGACCGATTCATTCACCGGTCGGCTGCGCTCGCCCCCCCTCCTGCGGTCCGGGGGTCTCCGCCTCGCCGGCCTCGATGATCGCGCGCAGCCCCTCGATCCGTCGCTCGACCTCCCGCGCCTTGGGGTGGGACCCGCCCGCCATGCGCGCGAAGGTCTCGCACTCGGCCAGGGCCTTCCGGTACTCGCTCTTGTTCTCTTGATACACGAGGCACGCGTTGAAGTGCGGGTCCGCCAGGTCCGGCTTGAGGTTCGCGATCTCGTTCAGGACCTGGAGCGCCTCGTCGGCCTTCTCGAGGCCCCGGTTCGACACCGCGAGCCCCATCTTCGCCTGGATGTGGCCCGCGCGCAGTCCGAGCGCCGCCTGGAACTGTTCCGCCGCGGCCGCGAAGTCCTTGTAGGCGAGCATCATCGCGCCCAGGTTCATCCGGGCATCAAAGAGGGTCGGGTCGTCCGTGGCCGCGTCCGTGAACATCGCCACGGCCTGGCGCACCTCCCCGCGCTTCGCCAGGATGAGCCCCAGGAGGTTCTGGATCGGGGCGTCGTCCTTGTCGAGCCCCAGGGCGTTGCGCCCGACGAGGATCCCGACGTCCAGGAGCCCCATCTCCAGATACGTGGCCGCCAGATTGAGGTAGGCGTCCATGCTGTCCGGGTCCGAGACCAGGGCCATCCGCGCGTGGTTGACGGCCTCCGGGAAGTCGCCGGCCCGCAGTGCCCGGGCCGCGAGCACGTTGTGCGCGACCGAGTTCGCCGGGTCCATTTCGAGCGCCCGATCGAACCGCGCGTTGGCTCCCGCCTCGTCGCCCTTCGCGAGCGCCACCATCCCGAGCCTCGCCACCGCGTCCGCCATCTTGGGGTCCGCCGCCGCGGCGCGTTCGTACCACGTCCCGGCCCGATCCAGATCGCCCCGTTCCTCGAGCACGGCCCCGTAGTCGTACATCGCCGCGGCCGTGGCCCCGGGCCCTTCCGCCGCGGCCCGCACGCGCTCCGAGAGCCCCTCCTCCTTCCAGCGAGGCGTCTCGTCGCCCTCCTGGAAGGGCAGGAGCCTCGGGCGCCCGATGTTCAGCGTGTAGTACCCCGCGGTGGGCCGGATGTCCGGCAGCGACTTGAACTCCGGCTCCACGCGCATCAGGGCCTCCTCGGCCTGCTCCGAGAACTCGTTGTACCACTTCAGTTGCTTCGCGGTCTCCACGCACCGGCGGAACTCGGTCTTGGCCCGCTCCCAGGCCGGCGCCGCCTCTTCCATCAGCCGCCCGCGGAAGATCTCCTTCTGCTCCTCGTTGAACCCCCGCGGGGGCGGCACCGCCTCGATGGCCAGGGCGAGTTCCTGGAAGCCGAATCCCTTGCGCGAGAAGGCCGCGATGGTCCAGTGGGGCTGGCCGAAGGCCTCCACGCTCGCGAAGATCTCCATGGCCTGCATCAGCAACTCGGCCTTCCGCTGGATGGCCTTCCCGATCTCGTCCTGACTCCCCTTGAGGGGGATTGCGCGCACCTGGTCGAGGACCGCCTCGCCCTGCATGAACCGCGCCTCGGCCACGGCGGACAGGCCCACGGCCGTGCCCTTCTCCTTCTCCGCGTCCGGCAGGGCGTTGTACTCGGACACGACGGTGTCGTAGGCCTGCCGCGCGGCCTTCTCGTTCTTCGTCGCCCGGTGCATCTGGGCGACCTTCAGCAGCGCCTTCAGGTAGAGGTCCGGTCCCCGCGACCGCCCGAACTTCGCGAGAAACGCCTTGAACTGTTTCAAGGCCGCCGCGTGCTTCCCCTGCTTCTCGAGCGCCACCCCGATCTCCAGGAAGACGCTCGGGGCGTGCTGCGAGTCCGGAAACAGTTTCAGGTACCCGGTCATGTCCGCGATGGCCTCGCCATAATCGCCGAGGCCGCTTCGGAACACGGTCGCGTATCGCAGGGCCTCCTCGGTCAGTTCGTGCTTGGGGAGCATCTTCACAAAGATCTCGTAGAACCGGGCCGCCTCGGAATAGACGGCCAGGCGCCGGTAGATCTCGCCGACGTTGTACAGGGCCCGAGGCGCGAGCGGCGACTTCGGCATCTCGTTGAACAACTGCGTGTTGGCTTCCAGAGAGCGTTCGACCAGGCGGGCCTTGAAGAAGTTGTTCGCGGCGTTGATGAGCGCCCGGTCCTTGAGGGGGGTGCCCGGGAAGCGCCGCACGTATTCCAGGAAGCACTCGGCCGCGGTGCGGTGGCGTTCCTGCTGCTCGTACTCGTAGCAGCGGTTGAAGTCCGCCTGCTCGCGGATGCTCCCCACGATGGCCGGCACCTCGCCCTGCATCAGTTTCGGGTTGCGCGAGATGTCCTCGGCCGCGGCGTTCAGCCCCTGGATGTCCCGCATCAGGTGCAGGGACGACAGGAGCAGGCGCGCCGCGTCCGGGGCGTTCGGGTGGTCGGGGGCGCCCTGGATGATCTCGCGGAACCGGACCGCCGCCTCCTGGAAGTGGTTGTAGTCATACAGGACCATCGCGGCCGCGAACCGGGCCTCGACCACGTCGGGCGCGCCAGGTTTCGCCATGGCGAGGTACCGGTTGCAGGCCTCGACCAGTTTGCGCTCGAACTCGGGCAGTTCCTTCGGCTCCGTGTCGGACGTGTCCTCGGACTTCACCTTCTTGCGCGTCAGGTCCAGCATCTTGTAGTAGTTCGAAACGGCTTCGTGAGCCGCGGTCTCGGCGTGTGGCCCCTGGGGGTCCATCTCGACGATCCGGGTGAACTCCTCGGCGGCCTCCCCGTGCTCGCCGACCTGGGCCAGCAACAGCGCATGGTTCAGGGTCATGGGGAGCCGCTCGGGCGAGTCGGGGAACAGACGCAGGTAGTCCTGATACAGGAGCGCGGTGTACTGCATCGTGCGCTCGTCCTTCGTGACCGCCACCTCCTTGTGGTAGGTCGTCGCGATGACCCGGATCAGTTCCTCGACCTTCGCCCGCTCCACCTTCAGGAAGGCCTCCGGGGCGCTCGCCCCGAACCGGTCCAGGAGCCCGATCAGGCGCCGCGCCTCCTCGACGACCTTCGCGGCCACGCCCACCCGGTAGGCGTTTTCGAGGATCGCCCGCTGGAACTCCACGATCCGATACGCGTCGTCGCGGTCCTTGAACTCCGCGATGATGCGCCGGTACAGGCGGTTGGACTTGTCGTACTCGCCCTGCGACGCGTACCCCTCGGCCAGGCGGACGGCGAGTTCCATGTACGAGTCCGGGGCGATCTTCCGGAAGACCTTGATCGCGTTCTCGGGGCTTCCGACCTGGGAATAGACCATCACGAGGTCGCGCTGGGCCTCGCGCAGCAACTGGGCCCCATACCCCACGGCCCTGGCCGCGTCGCTCCGCGCGTACTCGATGACCCGCAGGAACTGGCTCATGGCCTCCTCGTGGTTCCCCATGTTGTAGTGGCACCAACCCTTCTTGTAGATCGCGAGCCCGAACGCCCCGGACGCGGGGAAGTTCTCGACCTCGGTATAGACGCGCAGGGCCTCGTCCATCCGGCCCGAGTTGAAGTAGAACTCCGCGATGTTCAGGAGCGCGTCCGGGACGAACTGGCTGGTCGGGGTCTCGCGGATGATGCGCGCGAAGAAGGGATAGGCGTCTGCGGTCCGGTCCATCTGGACCAGCGTGAACCCGAGGTAGTACAGGACCGCGTCAATCGCGGGGTACTCCGGGTACCCGTCCACGATGCTCCGATAGACCTTGACGGACTGTTCCTGCCAGAAGACGCGCTGCTCCATCAGGGCCTTCTGGTCCGCCTCGACCGCGGCCACCGCCGCCTCGTCGTCCGCCTCCTGGGCCGCCCGCAGCCTGCGGAACATCTCGTCGCCGTAAGCCCTGTTGAAGTAACTCTCCGCCTTGTCCCAGAACAGTTCGGCGAGCCGCGCCAGGTACTCGGGCTTCGAGGGGTCGTCCTCGTCCGTGGTCTCGATCAGTTCGTTGAGGGTCGCGATCGCGGCCTCGAGCTTGTCGTCCGCCATGAGCTCGGGGCGGGCGGCGAGCGCCTTCACGCCCATCGGGGTCGCGGGCTTGCCCTTCTCGGCCCCGGCCGCGGCGCCCGGGGCCGTCAGTTCGTAGGTCTTGATCTCTCCCGACTTCTCGGGCGGCTTCCCGCCGCCCGTCTGGGCCCCGGCAGCACCCGGGACCAGGCAGGCGCCCACGACCAGGATCCACAGACGTTCACGAGCCGTCATGACGATTCTCCACGCGGGGTTGGGCACAAGATCCTCCCGGACCGGCGGCCGGGACCACCCATCGCCGGGGGTCACTTCTTCCGGCACAGCGACTCCAGCGGGTAATAGTACGACCCGAGTTCGTCCTTCCAGTACTCGCCGTCGAAGGGCCACAGGACGTGCTCCACGTCCACGGCCACGTCGCCCGCTCCCCCGGCCGGCACGACCATCTCGGTCTGGGCCGCCTCTCCGAGGATGCCCTTCTGGGCGTTCAGGGCCTCGAATCGGACCCGCAGGGCCTGCGACAGGAGGCGCTTGAGTTCCTTGTGGACGCGCAGGAGCCTCTCGTACGCGAGCCGCCCCGCCTCGGTCATGGTGAGGGCCCGGTACGCGACGATGTCCGGGGCCAGGAACTCCACCAGGGCCTTGGCCACCGGGTGCTTGCGCAGTTCCTCGATCTGGGCCATCTCGCGGTTGATGTGGACCACGAACTCGAACAGCGAACGGACGCGCCGGTCGGCCAGGGCCGCGTTGAAGATCTTCTTGACCTTCAGCGAGTACTGCCCGCCCTTGACCGAGATGGACGCAAGGTACTGGTAGAACCGCGCGGGGTCGCTCTGCCCCTTGATCGTCCCCTCGAGTTCCTTCATGACATCATAATATTCTTTGTAGAATGGGTCAATGGTCTCCAGGGCCTCGTCGTAGTGGCAGTTCTTGAAGAAGATCACGGCCTTCAGGACGTGGGCCTCCGGGTAGAACTCCTCCTCGAAGTAGGGCGAGTTCACGGTCTGGATGTTGCCGAGGGCCCGGGCGTACCGCCCGTCCTGGAAGTAAGCCCACGACTTCTCGAAGAGGCTGTCGAGCCACTGGTCCGACGAGTCCGGGACCTGGTCGTAGTACCGGATCGCGGTGTCGAACTGGCCCGTGGAGTAAAAGATGCGGGCCAGGGCCATGACCGCCATCTCCTCGAGGCGGGCCGCGTCCTCGACGGCCCCCCGGTTGTCGGACACGAAGCGCAAGGTCTCCTTGAAGGCCTCGGAGGCCGGAACGGCCTGGTTCAACCGGACGTGGGCCACGCCCTTCAGGTACATCCCCTTCGCGTAGATGTTGGGAGAGCGGGTCGAGATCCGGCCCAGGGCTTCCAGCGACTTGTTCAAGGAACCTTCGTAGTAGTAGTACTGGCCCGTGTAGAACGACAGTTCGTCGGTCATCTCGGGAGGGTAGGCATCGAGCGGGTACGAGGCCATCCGGAACAGCGTGCTGCGCTCGCCCGGGATGACCCGGTGGATCCGCACGAGCCACGGGAGCGTCTGCCGGTACCGCATGTGCTCGGCGCCGCGGTCCGCGATGCGGTCGAAGTACCCGAAGGCCGAGACGTACAGGCCCAGGTTGAAAAGGGCCACGCCCATCTCGTACTGGGCCTCCTGGAACCAGGGCTCCGCCTCGTCGGCCTCGCTCAGGATCTTGTGGAACAGGAGGGCCGCGTCGTAATACTGGCCCTGGCCCGACAGCCGCTTGCCCTCGTTGAGCACGATCTGGAAGGCGCCGCCCGCGGGGGGCTCCGGCGCCGGCGCCGCGGCCGCGGGTTCCGGCGCCGCACCCTCCGCCGGGGGTGTCTGCGCCGGCGCCCCGGACGGGAGGACCAGAAGAAACACCATCGCCTGCGCCCACGGGAACTTCGAAAGATCGGTCATGGGGGACCCCCTCGTACAACCGCGTTGCCCCGGATTATTTCAGAAGTCGTTGCCGTGTCAAGTTGCGAGGGGAATCCTCGATCCGCCATCCCTATCTCGGCAGCACGACGGCACACCTTGATCTGTCGCGGTCTCGTGCCAGCCGCGACTTGCCCCCCCCATCTATCGGACGTGCCACC
>DYKK01000088.1 GCA_020722625.1 Anaeromyxobacter dehalogenans | reverse complement strand
ACACGGACTGCCAGGCGATGTCGCGACAGAGGGCAGATTCAGTGGACAGGTTCAGCGGACAGGTTCAGTGACAGTGTCAGTGACAGGACCACGTTGGTCGCGATGGGCGGCGTGTGACGACGAAGCCACGGCCACCGAGACACCGGATGCCGGATCCCGGACCCCGGATGCCAGATGCCGGACGCTCGCCACGACCGGCAATCGTGGCGGCGAAATCGCGGTGGTGGATCGTGGGAGCACGGGTCCCTCGATTTTTCCTTGACAACCCGGTCCAGGGGGCGGATACTCGGATTGGTCGGACCATCCGATGACCGGCCCAATCCGGTCGCGACGGGGAGGCGAGCCACGATGGAACTCGAGGCCGTCGAACGGAGGCACCTCGCGACGACCATCGCCGATCGGCTGCGGCAGTACATCGTGTCCGGGAGGTTCCACCCCGGGGACCGCCTTCCCTCCGAGCGCGAACTGGCCGGGGTCCTCAAGGTCACGCGGACGACCCTGCGCGAGGCCCTGAAGATCCTCGAGACCCTGCGGTTCGTGACCATCCGGCAGGGCGACGGGGTCCGCGTCCGGGACTACCTGCGGTCCGCGAACATCGAGATCCTCGCCGACCTCCTGTTCCGGGGCGGGCGCCCGGACCCGGTCCTCCTGGCGAACATCCTCGAGGCGCGCGAGATGTTCGGACGGATCCTGGTGCGCCTGGCCGCCTCGCGTGCACGACCCGACCACATCCGGGCCTACCGCGACCTCGTGGACCGGCTCGACGGGGCCCGGGGCGAGCCCTCGGCGGTCCAGGTCGCCGACCTCGACTGCTTCCAGGCCCTGGCCGAGGCGACCCGGAACCTCGTCTTCGTCTTCGTGCTCAACGCGATCCGCGCGATCTACCTCCGGCATCGGGGGGTGTTCGAGCCCCTCTACCGGGACCCGGACCGGGTGGTCGCGGCCCATCGCGAGGTGCTCCGGGCCCTGGAGGCGCGCGACCCGGACAGGGCCGAGCGGGCCGCGGCACCGCTGCTGGAAATCCCGGTGGACCTTCGAGCGGAACGGGCACAACCCCTCGAGGAGGAACATCATGGCGAACCGTAAGATTCAATCAAGGCGGCCGCGCGTCCTGGTCACCGGAGCCGCGGGGTCCGTGGGGCACTTCCTGGTCCCGGCCCTCGTGGAGGCGGGGTACGACGTCACGGCCCTCGACGTGCCCGGGGCGTCGTTCCCGGAGGCGCCCGCGGGACGCGTGCGCGTGATGGAGGCGGACCTGACCGCGCCGGGAGTGCCGGAGAAGGCGGTCGCCGGGACCTCCGCGGTCGTCCACGCCGCGGCCGTCGTGGACATCGCGCGCTCCTGGGAGGAACTCGCGCCGGTCAACTACCACGCGACCCTCCGACTGTACGAGGCCGCCCGCGAGGCCGGGGTCGGGCACTTCGTCTTCTTTTCGACCGGGTCGGTGTATCCGGGGGGACCCGACCCCATGACCGAGGACTCCCCGGTGGCGGACGCCAACGACTACGTCCGGACCAAACTGCGCGCCGAGGAGGCCCTGCGCGGCCGGCCGTCCCCACCCACGGTCAACGTCCTGCGCCCGGCCTTGATCTACGGGCCGTGGGGGAAGGTGCTGGCCGGGGCCCTCGCGACGGTCCCGTCCGTCCTCGGCCTGTTCACGCGACACCTCCCCACCCTGACCGGGGGTCCGCGGTCGAACTGGGTCCACGCCGAGGACGTGGCCCGGGCCGCGGCGTTCCTCGTGCAGACCCCGCAGCCGCACGGCCGGGTCTTCAACGTGGCCGGGGACGAGGCGGTCCCGGTCGGCGACGCCTTCTCGATCGCCTTTCGCGCCGGGGGGCTGCGCCTGCATCCGCCGTGCCTGCGCTACCCCACGCCCGCAATGCGCGTCCTCAAGCCGATCCTCGCGCGCGAGGTCTTCCTGGGGTCCCTCAACCGGCTGGCCGAGGTCCTGTACAGGAAGGCCGCGCGGCAGGCCGGGGTCTCGAGTCCCCTCCGTCCCCGGCTCGACAAGGAGGCGCTCGACTTCGCCGTCCGGGACATGGTCTTCGACAACCGGCGCCTCAAGGACCTGGGGTTCACGTACCGGCACCCGTCGTTCCAGGAGGGGTGGACCCGGACTCAGGAATGGTACGCGGAGCACGGCTGGGTCCCCGCGGCGGCCGGCGGGCAAGGAAACACGACCATCCGGGCAGGAAAGGAGGTGGACGCATGAAGTTCTGGTTCCGCGAGAACATGGTCGGTCACTTCCGCGAGGTCAAGCCCACCGGCCGGTGCGGGCGCTTCGATTTCTCGTGCCGGGCCGAGGCCTGCGTGGCCGCGTTCCTCAAGGACCGGACCACGAGGCTCACGGGCCGCGTCACGATGGAGGGAGTCGTCACGGATGCGCCGTTCGAGGGGACGCTGCGGATCGACCTGTTCTTCGGCCGGGAACTGGTCTATGACTTCACGTTCCGGGACGGGGACGGACTCCTGCGGTTCCTCGGCAGGAAGTCCGTCCGGTTCCTGGACCCCATCTCCTCGATGACCACGCTCGTCGGGCGGGTCGAGAAGGACGGCATCCTCCTCGCCGACGTGGACTCGCGCTTCAACCTGCTGGAATTGCCGTCGTTCCTGCTGTCCTGGCGCCTGGGCCTGTGACCCGGCAGCGTCGGGTCACCGCGGGACCCGACTACAGTCCCAACGCCTCGAGCGCGGCCCGGGCCTTCTCGACGTCCTGGACCTTCAGGTACAGGGTCCCCTCGGAATCGCTTTCCCCGATTCCGCCATACGCGTACTCGATGTTGACCCCCGCCCGGGAGAGGGCCATGCCGAGTTCCGACATCCGGCCCGCCCCGTTGGGAAGCCGGACCGCGATGACGTCCGTGTCGAGCACGAGGAGGCCGGCCTCCCCCAGGATGTGGACGGCCACCGCCGGGTTGTCCACCACGAGCCGCAGGACCGCGTGGTCCACCGCGTCGGCCACCGCGAGGCCCAGGATGCTGATCCCGCGCTCGCCCAGGATCCGGCAGACCTCGGCCAGGGTGCCGGGACGGTTCGCCACGAACACGGCCAGCTGCTTCATCACCTTCATCGAATGTCCCCTCCAGTTCGATGCCCCCTGACGATCCCCGCGTTCATCCCGCGGGTCCGGGTCGGTCCGAGTGCTGCGGGGGCCCGCTCCGCCAGCGTGGTACAATCAGATCGATCCTAGACCGGGCCGGGTCACGGGATCAAGGAGAAGCGTTGGGAATGCCGGAAGCATCGGACGCGCGGTTTCAGGAACTGCTCTCCGTCCTCGGACGGTTCGAGGGCCGGCGGCTCTTTGCGGCCGTCCTCGGGTCTCCGGACCCGGACGGTCTGTCGTCGGCCTGGGCTTTGAGCCTGATCGCCCGGCACGTCGGGGTCCGGATGGACATCCTGACCTTCGAGGTGGTGAGCCGGCCGGACAACGCGACCTTCATCCGGCTCCTGGGGATCCCCTTCCGGAAGGTCGCGGAACGCCTCCCGCGCGTCGGATACGCCGGGTACGCGGTCGTGGACCGGCAGAACGCCCGCCTCCCGGTCGCGGTCACGGCCTCGCTGCCTTTGATCGCCCACGTGGACCATCACGCGGTCGTGCGGACCCGGGCCCTGTTCGCCCACCAGGACCCGACCTGTGGGAGCACCGCCACGATCATGACTCGGTACGCGGTCCGCCTGTTCCCGGAGTGGTCGGAGGACGCGGAGGTCGTCCGGCGCCTCGCCACGGCCCTCCTGTACGGCATCCGGACGGACACCCAGGACCTGCTGAACGCAGGTCGCGCGGACTTCGAGGCCGCGGCCCTCCTGGCCCCTCACGTGTCGTCCGAGTGGATGCGGACATTGGTTCAGACGCCGTGGGGGCGGGGATTCCTGGACTCGCTGGGGATGTCCCTGCGCACGCTCCAGACCCAGGAAGGCTTCGCCGTGGCCTTCGCGGGCCGGGTCCCCCGCCGGGCCCGGGACTCCATCGGCCAGGCCGCGGACTTCCTGATCCACGCCGAGGGGACCGAGGCCGTGGTCGTCTTCGGGGTGGTGGACGGCTCGGTCATCGGGTCGTTTCGCTCCTCGAACCCGGTCGTATCACCGTACGAGTTTCTCAATCGCGCGTTCGCGGACCGGTTCGGGGCCCCGGTGGACTGCGGAGGCCGCCGGTTCTCGGGCGGTTTCCAGATCCCGGTATCCGGGATCGCCGACCAGGGCGACGACGCGATCCGCGAGGCGGTGGTCCGCGCCCTGATCGCCGCATGGGGCCGCGGCACGAAAGGACGGCGCCGCTCCCGAAAAAAAACCGTTGCCTTTCCCCGCGAGAAACAGTAAACTTCAGCGCGTTTCGGGCCACTGGGCCCATAGCTCAGTTGGTAGAGCCGCCGGCTCATAACCGGCCGGTCCCTGGTTCGAGCCCAGGTGGGCCCACCGGATGACAGGTGGTCTTGCATGAGGTTTGGGGCCAAACCTCCCCTGACAAGTCAGGTTCCGGAGTTGGGCCGGACGAACCTCCAGGCCCTTCCGGTCCGCGACCGACGCAGCGGCGCCCCCTCGGGCGCCGTTTCTGTTTCCGGCGGATCACGCGGCCATGCGGACCAGTCACGACGCGACACGGAGGGACACCAGTGAAGGCGCTGATCCTTGCACTGAGGGAACTTCAGGAAGTGGACCGACAGCGGATCGAGGCGGAACGCGAGCGGAGGTCCATCACCGAACGGGTCGAGCAGATCCAGCAGATGGCGGCGGAACTCCAGCGGGAACTGGCGGACAAGCACGAGAAACTGAAGGAGGCGGAGCGCTGGTACCACGAGCGGGAGCGCGAACTCAAGGAGGACAACGAGAAGATCAAACGCGCCCAGGCAAGGCTCAACCAGCTGACCAAGGCCAAGGAGTACGCAGCGGTCCAGCGCGAGATCGAGTTTCTGCGCCGGAGCAACGCCCAGAAGGAAGAGGAGATCCTCAAGCTCCTGACCGTGATGGACGAGTTCAAGGCCGCGGTCGCCGAGGAGGAGAAGAAACTCGACGAGATGCATCGGGAACTCGAGGCGGAACGGGCGGCGACAGCCCTGCGGGTCCAGGAGCTCGACGAGCGGCTCGCGCGCCTCGAAAGCGATCACAGGGAGTTCGAGCGCGACATCCCGGGGCCCGTGCTGTCGCGCTACCGGCGCATCCAGCAGGCCTGGCAGGGGACGGCCGTCGTTCCCGTGAACTCGCGGGGGTCCTGCGGCGGGTGCCACCGCCAGATCCCCCCGCAGATGTACAACATCCTCCTGAAACAGAACTCTCTCGAATCCTGCCCGTATTGCAACCGGTTCGTCTTCGTGGACGTCACGGAGCAGGACAACGCCGCCAACGGGTGAGAACCGTGGAACCGGCGTACCGGGCGTTGCACGCCTCCGGCGAGATCGCCCGCCGCGCCCGATTGCTCCAGGAATCCCTGGCTGAATGCCGGCTCTGTCCCAGGCGGTGCGGCGCCGACCGGCTCTCCGGGGAGTCCGGCGAGTGCCGGGTGGGACGGCTTGCCCGGGTCTCCTCGGCGTTTCCTCACTTTGGCGAGGAGGCGGTCCTCGTCGGGACCGGGGGGTCCGGCACGATCTTCTTTTCCGAGTGCAACCTCCGGTGTGTCTTCTGCCAGAACTGGGACATCAGCCACGGGGGCGAGGGACGGGAGGTGGAGGACGACGACCTCGCGACCCTCATGCTGGCCCTCCAGGACCGCGGCTGCCACAACGTGAACCTGGTGACCCCCTCCCACGTGGTCGCCCAGGTGGTCGCCGCCCTGGCGATCGCCGCCTCCCGGGGACTGCGCATCCCGATTGTATTCAATACATCGGCCTACGACTCGGTCGAGACGCTGCGCGCCCTCGACGGGCTCGTGGACGTCTACATGCCGGACTTCAAGTACTGGACGCCGGAGGCCTCCGCGACGTTCCTGACGGCGCCGGACTACCCCGACGTCGCGCGGGCGGCCATCCAGGAGATGCACCGGCAGGTGGGCGACCTCCAGGTGGGCCGGGACGGCGTCGCGGTCCGCGGGCTGCTCGTCCGGCACCTGGTCATGCCCGGCGCGGTGCCGGAATCCCTCGAGATCATCCGGTTCTTGGCCGAGGTTTCGCCCGGGACCCACCTCAACGTGATGGCCCAGTACCGGCCCCTGGGGGATGCCGGAAAGACGCCGGGGATCGCCCGCCGCCCCTTCTGGGGCGAGGTGGAGGCCGTGAGGCGGGCCGCGAAGGAGGCGGGTCTGACGCTCCTGTAAGACCGGCTGGATCCCAGGCGTCAGGTTTCGCAACACCGCGAAATTACTTCAAAGCGTCCAGGTCTCTGATTCCGGGCTCACGATTCTCCGACGGCGGTTGAGGACAGATGGTGGAGGATGTCGGGAACTTGCCGTCTTCGAACCCTTGTGCCTATGATTCGCTGGGTCCCTGGTGAAACCGGTCCGTGGTCGGCGGCGCGTCGCGGCGGCTGGAGGACCGGCGCCTGTCCGGGGCGAGCGGAGACGCCTCATGATCTGCCCGAACTGTGGGGCCGAGCAGCCCGAGTCGTTCGAGTGCTCGCAGTGCGGAATCGTGTTCGCCCGCTGGGAGGAACACCAGGCCCGGATCCGCGAGGGCCGGGTCCCGACCCGGTCGGGATGGACGCGACCCCTGGGGACCACGGGGCGGTTCGGGCGGCTCGCCGCGGGCTTCACGTGCATCGGCCTCGCGATCCTCCTGTTCTTGAGCGGCCGGGCGCTCCAGGCGGTCGGGCCGTTCCTGGCCGTTGCGTTCTTCGCCGCAGCCGGCCTGTATTTCCTGGTGTCGGTCCGCGGGCGGATCCCGGCCTGGCGCTTCGGCGTGGAGTCCCTCGTGCTCGCCGGGGTCTCGGCCGTGTTCGTCCTGGTGCTTCCGGACGTCTTCTCGCTCGGCCACCCGATGTACCGGTCCACAGTGACCCCGCGGCCCCCGAGCCCCGTGCGCCGGGTCGTGGACGCGGCGCGCGCCCGGGTGGCCGGGATCAGGAACTTCCTGTCCGTCCAGGAGATTTCGGACACGGCCCGGGCGGTCGAACTCTCGCGCGAGATCGAGGAAGACCCGATCGAGGCCCCGTACCAGGCGCTGGTCGAGACGGACCGGGTGCTGGCCTATCCGACGTATGCCCGCCTCGCCGCGCTGCGGCCCCTCCTCGACACCCTGAACCGCCGCCTCCCCCGGGAACTTCCGAAGGGCCCGGGGGCGTGGGTCCCCGCCGCGGTCATCCAGGATGTCCTGGCCGCCCTGGAGGCGGCCGAACGCGACATCGCAAACCTGGAGCGTGCCCTGGACGCTCAAGAGGGGGGTCCAGGCCCGGTCCCCGAGGCGCCGTGAGCGGTGACGGGAGGCAGGTGCTGAATCCTCTTGAGCAGGACCTCCCCCGCCTGAAGGCGGCGGCCTCCAACGGTCCCTGCGGCCGAGCCCGGCGCCGCGAAACCCTCGTCTTCAGACGAGGGTCGTTCACTGCTGGTCGCAGGTGAGGTTCCGCAGGATCGTGGCGGACTGACCGTCCCCGTCGGCCGTCGCGATGTCCGGGCAGGAGTCCGCGTCGAGGTCCGCGACGGTCATCCGGACCGGAGAGACCCCAACGGGGTACCGGAACGGGTCGCTGAATCGGCCCTGGGCCAGGTTCAGGTAGATCGTGACCATCCCGTCGTCCTGGTCGAGGACCACGATGTCGGCGTAGCCGTCCCTGTTCATGTCCCGGACCGCGAGGTCCGCCGGACCGCGCCCGGCGTGCCCCAGGCCCACGGGCGGCGCGTACTGGACCTCGTCCCCGACCTTCCCGGTGGCCCGGACGATCGCGACGTCCGCTCCCAGAAGGATCACGAGGTCCGGGTAGGGGTCGTCCGAGGACCCGAGCGGGGCGTCCAGGGTCTCGATCGCGAGGCGCCTGGGGTTCGTGCCGACCGCGAACTTCGTGGCCTCTCCCTCGCTGGCCTTGAACAGACCCAGCCCCTTGGCGAAAAAGACGGTGAACTCGTTCGACTTCGAGAAGGTCGCCACCACGTCGTAGTTGGACCCGCCGGTCAGGCGGGCCGCGGCCAGGGCGGACGGCCCCAGGGCCTCGTCCACCGGGTACAGGACCCCCTCCTGGATCCGGAATGTCCCGTCCCCCTGGCCCACGAACGGCTGAAACAGGGTGACCGGTTCCGAGTTCGGGGTCGTCCGGAACCGGGCGATCACCGCGAAGTCCAGCACGCCCGGCTTGGACGACTCGCGCTTCAGGTCCGCGATCACCGCGAGGGTGGGGGCGTCCCCGGCCCAGGTTCCGAGCTGGAGGCCCACTTGCGTGACCGGGTCGTTGCCCTTTATCACAGTCGGGACGACGTGCGAGGCACCCTCCTTGAATAGGAGCCGTCCCATGGTGGGGTGCTTTTCAGCCGTGCTGACCGCCTGCGAGGGGATCAGGAGGTCGTCGTACCCGTTCTTGTCGAGGTCCGCCGAGAGGAGGTCCGTCGGATTCCGGACAAACCCCGAGACGGAACCCACCTTCTCGGTCGGAAGCCTCGTCTCCTCGGACGCGGCCACGATGTGGACCCAGGCCTCTCCCGTCGCATCCGACCCCAGGATGGCGAGGTCCTTGTGGGAAGAAAGGGCCGGAAGTGCCAGGACGTACCGGCCGGCGGCGATCGCGCGGGGTGAGAACCCCAGGCGCACCATGGGGGGGCCGGCGAACCGGCGGGCGGAGGCGGGGACCGCCGCCAGGACGTGGACCGTCTGGTTCGTCCGGTCGAGGACGACGATGTCGGGACGGGGGCCGCCCGTCAGCGAGGCGAGGGTCAGGTCCGATGCTTCCCGGCTCACGACGTAGGCAGGACCCTCGTCGAAGCCGCCCTCGCCGTTGCCCCACTCGACCAGGACCATGGCGGACCCGGGACACCAGGTCACGAGGTCGTCCCGGCCGTCTCCGTCCGCGTCCCCAACCGCAAGGCGGGACGGGGTCAGGCCGGCAGGATAGACTGCCGAGACCGCGAGGCTGCCGAGCCCCGTGCCCGGGTCCGGGACCACCTGGAACAGGGAGTTCAGGTTCCCGTCCGCGACCATGACCGTGTCGCCCTTCCCCCCGGCCACGGGAGGACCGGGCACCAGGGAGGTCACCGCCGTGAGAGGCGTGTCCGTGCCCGTTCCGGGGTGGTACTTGAGCTCGGAGTTGATCCCCACCAGGAGCGTCCCGGTCGCCCCGTTGACGGGAAAGACCGTGACCACGCCCGAGGACCGCCGCGTCACCGCCACGTCGTGGTCGCCGTCCGCGGTGAAGTCCCCGATGGCGGCCAGGTACGGTTCTTCCACGCCTCCGTAGGTGGTGAATCCCGACCAGGTCCCGGCGGCCCCCGAGGCCTTCGACAGGGCGACCGCGACCGAGGCGCCGGCCTTGGCGAGCGTGACCGCGAGGTCGGGCCGGTCGTCCCGGTTGAGGTCCCCGACCGCGACGTCGTTCACGCGTCCATCGAGCGTCGCCTTCCAGGAGGCGGCTCCGGGAAACGCGCCGGTCGTGCTCTGCGGAAAGAACTGAATCGTGGATTTGTCCCCCGTATCCGTCGTGACCAGGAGGATGTCCTCGAGACCGTCGCCGTTCAGGTCCGCGACCCGGGCCAGGGACACGGCGGTCGTGACGGGCGAGGCGGCCACGCTCAAGGCCGCCTGCGGTCCCGGCATCAGCAGGTAAGCGCCGCGGCCTCCCCATGCCAGAAGTCCGGGGCCGTTCGCGGTCTCGATGCCCGAAATCCCCTCGACGGCCAGGTCCTTGGGGAGGGCCCACGAGTTCCCGGACAGGAGGAACGAGGGGGGCGGGACGAAGTTGGCCCAGTAGGACAGAGGAGTGGGCGTCACGTTGCCGTTCTTGTCATTGGCCGTGATCTCGACGGTATTTTTCCCGATGAGGAGTTCGTGCGTCGGGACCGTCACGAGATTCTGCAATCCCGGCGCGGGATTCACGAGGTCCGCGACCGCGTCCCCGTTCACGCGAATGATGACGTGTTCCGTACCGATGCCGTCCCCGTCGCTGACGTTCACGCGGACCACGAGGTCCGACAGGAAGTTCGAGTAGGGGGGCGTGCTGGGCGGGTACAACTCGACCTTGGGGGGCGTGTTGTCCACCCGGACCGGGACCCCGGCCGACCCCTTGCGTCCGTCCGCGGCTTCGACCTGGCAGAAGAAGGTGTACGGCCCGTCCTGGACCTTGGCGGAGTCCACGGCGAGCGCGACGACCCCGTCCGGCGGGACCGAGGTCACCTCCCCGACCTTGATCGGGGACTGCCCCTGGGCCAGGAACGCGAAGACGACCCGCGAGATCCCCTCCTCCTTCGGGTCGCTTGCCACGACCCGGACCTCCGCGACCCCGGTCAGGATCCGGTTCGCCATGGGCTTCTGAATGGTGCAGGCGGGCACCTCGGGGGGCGGCGCGTCCGGTTCGACGCCGTCCGGCGTCTCGACCGCATCGGTGGGAAAGGGAAAGGGCGTCGTCTTCTTGCCCCCGCCGCATCCGGGGAGGACCAGGGCCAGGCCCAGCCCGGTCCGCAAAACCAGAGTCGCCGCTCGTCCCATGGTCACGCGCCTCGGCCAAACCCGCCTACATCTTCTTGGAACCGACCGAAACCGTCAAGAAAACGACTGGGCCCAAGGTCCGCCTATTGGGGAGTTGCGACGGCCGCATGAGGGGATCGCGACTTGGTCTCTTCGTGGTTCTCCTGGAGACGCGAGCCCCGCTC
>DYKK01000469.1 GCA_020722625.1 Anaeromyxobacter dehalogenans | reverse complement strand
AATCGAATGGTCCATCCCTGACCGTGTCAGAGCGCGTTCTCGCGCGTCAGGACCTCCATGCCGCCCAGGTAGGGTCGCAGGGCGCCCGGGATCACGACGGACCCGTCCTCGCGCTGGTACTGCTCGAGGATCGCGATGATGGTCCGGCCGATCGCGAGGCCCGAGCCGTTGAGGGTGTGAACAAATCGGGGCTTCTCCCCGGGGCCCGGACGGTACCGGATCCCGGCCCGCCGCGCCTGGAAGGCCTCGAAGTTGCTGCACGACGAGATCTCGCGATACTCCCCCTGTCCGGGGAGCCACACCTCGAGGTCGTAGCACTTCGCCGCGCCGAAGCCCAGGTCCCCCGTGCACAGGGCCACGACCCGGTAGGCGAGGTTCAGGCGGCGCAGGACCTCCTCGGCGTCCCGCACGAGTCCCTCCAGTTCGTCGTAAGACGTCTCGGGCGTCACGACCTTGACCAGCTCGACTTTCTGGAACTGGTGCAGCCTCGTGATCCCGCGCACGTCCTTCCCGTAGGACCCCGCCTCGCGCCGGAAGCACGCCGAGTACGCCACGTACTTCCTGGGCAGGCGGGCCGCGTCCAGGATCTCGTCGCGGTGCAGATTCGTCACCGGGACCTCCGCGGTCGGGATCAGGTAGAACCCGTCCGTGGCCGCGTACGCCTCCTCCTCGAACTTCGGCAGTTGCCCGGTCCCGACCATGCAGTCGCGCGTGACCAGGAAGGGGGTGAAGACCTCCTCGTACCCGTGTTCGCGCACGTGCAAATCCAGCATGAACGAGGCGAGGGCCCGCTCCAGACGCGCCCCGGCCCCTCGATAGACGACGAAGCGGCCCCCGGACACCCGCCTCGCCGCCTCGAAATCCAGGACCCCGAGCGCCTCGCCGACCTCCCAGTGCGGCCTCGGCCGGAACGAGAACGCGGGCGGATCCCCCCACGCCCGCACCACGACGTTGTCCCCCGCGTCCCGCCCCACCGGGACCGACTCGTGGGGGAGGTTCGGGAGCCCAAGGGCCAGGTCCTGCAACCGGGCCTCCGCCTCGCGGACCTCCGCGTCCAGTGCCGAGACGCGTGCGGCCAGTTCCTTCGAGCGCGCGCGCAGGGGCTCGCGCTCCTCGGGTGAGGCCCCCCGGAACCGGTCCGACAGGGTCTTCTGCTCCGCGCGCACGAGGTCCCGCTCCTGGACGAGGGCCTTGCGCCGGGCCGCGGCCTCGGCCAGGGGCGCGAGGTCCACGGCCCCGCCGCGCAGCGCGAGCCTCCGTTCCACCTCCTCCAGGTTCTCGGTCAGGTCCTTGAGGTCCAGCATCGTCGTTTCCTACCTGGGTCCGGTGTCGTCGCGGCGGTCCCCGGCCGGTTCTGGGCGTGCCGCCGGCCCGCCGTCTCCGGGGGGGGTCCCGCCGGTTCCGTCCGGCGCCTCCACGCCGTCGAAGATCGGCAGCATCGGATGGGAGGGACGCTTGCGCCGTCGTCCACCGCGCCGCCTCCGGGACCGCCGGGGGGCCTCCCCTGCCGGCTCGACCGGTCCGGTCTGTTCGTCCGCCTCGGGGGGTGGCGGCCCGGGTTCCGGCGTCTTGTCACGCGCCGCCGCCTGCTTCCGGGTGCGGGTCTCGTCGCCCT
>DYKK01000468.1 GCA_020722625.1 Anaeromyxobacter dehalogenans | reverse complement strand
TCCCGATCAGGTCCCCCTTGACATCGGGCTCGAAAGCCAGATATCTAGGACTAGACTGGAGTTTCCGACCTGAACCAGGCGAATCGCCCTACTCTGACTAATGTCGTCTTCCTGGAACCCAAGCGCTCGTATCGCGCCTTCAAGGAGGAGGTCCCGGACGACGAGGAGGCCGGCGTCCTGGGCCGGGCGGAGGTGGTGCGCGAGGGGACGGACGTCACCGTGGTGTCGTGGGGCGCCATGATGCGGCCGGTGCTCGAGGCCGCGGACGAGGTGTCGGCCCGCGCGTCCGTGGAGGTCGTGGACCTCCTGACCTTGCACCCGATGGACGTGGCGACCGTGGCGGCGTCGGTGCGCAAGACGGGACGGCTGGTGGTCGTGCAGGAGGGGCCGCGCGCGAGGGCCGGCCGTTCGGGCTCGAGGTCGAGGGCGTGCGCTTCGACGTGGAGCGCCTGCGCGCGTGGAAGGACGCCGGGGTGGAGCGCCTGTCCCGCGGGGTGGCGGCGCTGCTCAAGCGACGGGGCGTGGAGGTCGTGCGCGGCCGGGCGCGCCTCGACGGGCCGCACTCGCTTCAGGTCTTCGGGTCGGACGTGGCCGGGGTGGATTTGCGGCCTTCGACAACCGCGCGATCCCCGCCGCGGTGTTCACGGACCCGGAGGTCTCGTGGACCGGGCTGACCGAGCGGGAGGCGGCGGCGCAAGGGATCCCGGTGCGCGTCACCCGCTTCCCCCTGACCGCGCTCGGGCGCGCGTGGACCGTGGGCGAGGCGGAGGGCTTCTCGAAGGTCCTGCACGACCCCGAAACCGGCCGGGTCCTCGGCCAGGCCGTCGTGAGCCCCCTGGCCTCGGAACTCATCGCGGAGGGCACGCTCGCGCTCGAGATGGGCGCGACCCTGGAAGACCTCGCGGCCACCATCCACCCCCACCCGACCTTTTCCGAACTGACCCTCGAGGTCGCGGAGGCCGCGGGGGGCCTGCCCGTGCACGTCCACCGATCCTGACCATGACCCCACCGAGGCGGTCTTGTGCCATGATTCCCCGGCGAGGAGGGGAATCCGATGGACGTGCCGGATCGGGTCACGGAAGGCGAGGCGAGGGAAGCGGTCGAGCACCTGCGGGCGTTGTTGCGGATTGATTCGTCGAACCCGCCGGGCCGGGAGGGGCGCGTCGCGGCGTACCTCGCCGGGGTCCTGGACCGGGAGGGCATCCCCTACGAGATGGTGGAGGCGGTCCCGGGGCGGGGCCGGGGGATGCTCGTGGCCCGCCTGTCCGCGCCGGACGGGACGCCCGAGGACGGCCTGTTGTTGTCCGCGCACACGGACGTGGTCCCTGCCGCGTCCGCCCGGTGGACCCACCCCCCCTTCCGGGGCGTGGAGGCCGACGGATACCTGTGGGGCCGCGGGGCCGTGGACATGAAGCACATGCTCGCGCAATCGCTCATGGCGCTCGTGGTCGCGAAGAGGCGCGGGTGGACCCTGCGGCGGGACCTCGCGTTCGCGGCGGTCGCGGACGAGGAGGAGGGGTGCGAGAACGGGAGCCTGTGGCTTGCGCGGCACCGCCCGGACCTGATCCGGGCCGGGGCCTGTCTGACCGAGGTGGGGGGCTTCACGCTGGACGTGGCGGGCCGCACCCTG
>DYKK01000087.1 GCA_020722625.1 Anaeromyxobacter dehalogenans | reverse complement strand
CACGCTGAAGTTCCTCATCGCCCTCGGGGACGCACGGAAGAAGCCCTTCGAGGACTCGAACACGTCCGCTCCTTGACGCGGGTTGTCCTCTCGACTACCATGCGTGCGCCGGACGGGCGTCGCTCGTTGGAAATTCAGGGGGGACGCGGATGGGCCGAACGGACCAGCGCCGGACGGACGAGGCGGCCATGGCGGTCGCCCTGGAGGAGGCCGAGGCCGCTGCGGCCGGCGACCCGGCGGACGTCCCGGTCGGGGCGGTCGTGGTCGCCGGGGGCCAGGTGGTGGCCCGAGGGCGGAACCGGGTGGAGGCGGAGGGCGACCCCACGCTCCACGCGGAAGTCGTGGCGATCCGCGCCGCCCTCGACGTGGTGGGCCGCCGCGGGCTTCAGGACGCGACGCTCTACGTGACGATGGAGCCCTGCCTCCAGTGCGCGGGGGCGATCCTGCTGGCCCGGATCCCCCGGGTCGTCATCGGGTGCGACGACCCGAAGGCCGGCGCGGTCACGAGCCTGTACACCGTGCTCGGCGACTCCCGCCTGAACCACCGCTGCCGCGTCACCCGGGGGGTCCTCGCGGACCCGTCGGCGCGCCTGTTGCGCGAGTTTTTCCGGTCGCTGCGGCGCGCATGATGGGCGGGTCGTGCGGGGTGGGTCGGCCCGTGCGGCGCGGGTTGTTCTTTGGGAACGCGTCTTCCGAGCGCCGGAGAGATGACCGAGTGGTCGAAGGTGCAGCACTGGAAATGCTGTGTACGCGCAAGCGTACCGGGGGTTCGAATCCCCCTCTCTCCGCCGGGTGTCCGGTCCCTCACGGGGTGACCGGGCGGGTCTTGGGATCTGTTGCGCGCCGGAGAGATGGCCGAGCGGTCGAAGGCGGCGGTCTCGAAAACCGCTGTGGGGGTAACTCCACCGGGGGTTCGAATCCCTCTCTCTCCGCTTCGATGGTTCTGCGAGGCTCCCCCATGAGGAGGGGGTGATGCCACGACCGCCGGTCGTGTCCGGTGTGTTTTACGAGGACGGGCCGGAACCGCTCGAACAGCAGGTCCGCGCCCTGCTGGGGGCCCCGCCGGACCCGTTCGACCCCGGAAGGACCACGGTGGTCGGCGACGCGGTCGCGGTCCTGGCTCCTCACGCCGGATACGCCTTCTCGGGAGGGGTTGCGGGTCGGACCTACGCGCGCGTCCCCGTGCCGGAGCGGGTCGTGATCCTCGCCCCGAACCACACGGGACTCGGGCACCCCGCCGCGGTGGGACTGGATTCCCCGTGGGAGACGCCGATCGGCCCGGTCCCCGTGGACCGGGACCTGGCCCGGAGGGTGATCCGGGCGTGTCCCGACCTGGAGGCCGACGACCTCGCGCACGCCGAGGAGCACGCCATCGAGGTCCACCTGCCCTTCCTGAAGGTGCGGCGTCCGACGGTCCGGATCGTCCCGGTCTGCTTGCGGACCATGTCCTATCCGGCCTGCGAGTCCCTCGGCCAGTCCCTCGCGGCGGTCCTGGGCGAGGTCGGGGAACCGGTCCTGGTCGTGGCCAGCACCGACCTGAACCACCACGAGCCGCTGGCCGTGGCTGCGCGCAAGGACCGGATGGTCCTGGACCGGGTCCAGGACCTGGACGCGAGGGGGCTGTACCAGGCGGTGGTCACGCACCACATCTCGATGTGCGGCTTCGTGCCGTCGGTCGTGGTGGTCGTCGCGTCCAGGGCCCTCGGCGCCTGTCACGCGGAGGTCGTCGGGTACGCGACCAGCGCGGACGTCGACGGGGACGAGTCCAGCGTGGTCGGGTACGCCGGCGTCATCCTGTCCCGCACGAGGCCCGCCCCGGCTCAGGGGTCCCTGACCGGTGCGCGACGCCCGGGACCGATGGCCCGGTGAGCCCCTCAAGAGAGGTGCGGCACCGTCAGGCCGTGACGCCGTGCGGCCGAGACGGCCTCATCGTAGCCCGCGTCCGCGTGCCGCAGGATCCCGGTGGCCGGGTCGCTGCGCAGGACCCGCTCGAGCCGCCGGGCCTGCGCGTCCGTCCCGTCCGCGATGACCACCACGCCCGCGTGGATGGCATAGCCGATCCCCACGCCGCCCCCGTGGTGGACGGACACCCACGTGGCCCCGTTGACGGCGTTGATCAGCGCGTTCAGGAGCGGCCAGTCCGCGATCACGTCGGACCCGTCCCTCATCGCCTCGGTCTCGCGGTGCGGGGAGGCCACGGACCCCGCGTCGAGGTGGTCCCGGCCGATCACGATCGGGGCGCGGACGCGGCCCGACCGCACGAGGTCGTTGAACGCGAGGCCGGCCCGGTCGCGCTCGCCGTAGCCCAGCCAGCAGATGCGCGACGGCAATCCCTGGAACGCCACCCGCTCCCGCGCCATGCGGACCCAGCGAGCCAGGCCCTCGTCGTCCGGGAACAGGCGCAGCACCGCCTCGTCCGTCTCGCGGATGTCGTCCGGGTCCCCCGACAGGGCGACCCACCGGAACGGGCCGCGGCCCTCGCAGAACAACGGCCGGATGTAGGCCGGGACGAAGCCCGGGAACGACATCGCGTCCCGGAGCCCCGCCCGCAGGGCCTGGGTGCGGATGTTGTTCCCGTAATCGAAGACATGCGCGCCCGCCTGCTGGAAGCCGAGCATGGCCGCGACGTGGCGGACGACGGCGTCGGTCGCCAGGGCCTGGTAGCGTTCCGGGTCCTCGCGACGCAGGCGCAACGCCTCGTCGTAAGGGACCTGGTCCGGGACGTAGCCGTTGAGGAGGTCGTGGGCCGAGGTCTGGTCGGTCACGAGGTCGGGCACGACCCCGCGACGCAGCAACTCCGGATAGACCGTGGCCGCGTTGCCCAGGAGTCCCACGGACAGGGGGCGGCGCTCGCGCGCGGCCCGGTGCACCCGATCCAGGGCATCCTCCAGGTCGTCCGTCCACTCGTCGAGGTAGCGGGTTTCCAGGCGGCGCTCGATCCGCCGGCGGTCCACCTCGACGCCGAGGAAGGCGCCGCCCGCCATGGTCACCGCGAGGGGCTGGGCCCCGCCCATCCCCCCGAGGCCCGCGCTGAGCACGAACCGTCCGGCGAGGTGGTCGGTCCCGAAGTGCTTGCGGCCTGCGGCCACGAACGTCTCGTAGGTGCCTTGCAGGATGCCCTGGGTCCCGATGTAGATCCACGAGCCTGCGGTCATCTGTCCAAACATGATGAGTCCCTGCCGTTCCAGTTCCCGGAACTTCTCCCAGGTGGCGTAGGCCGGGACCATGTTCGAGTTCGCGATGAGGACGCGCGGGGCGTCCTCGTGGCTCCGCAGGACCCCCACGGCCTTCCCGGACTGGACCAGGAGCGTCTCGTCGTTTTCGAGGTCCAGCAGGGCGCGCTCGATGCGGTGGAAGCACTCCCAGTTGCGGGCCGCCTTCCCCGACCCCCCATAGACGATCAGTTCCTCGGGCTTCTCGGCCACGTCCGGCTGGACATTGTGGTGGAGCATCCGCAGTGCCGCCTCCTGCCCCCACCCCTTGCACCGCCGCGACGGGCCCGTGATCAACTCGACCGGATGCATCGCGGTTCCCCTCCCTACGGATTGACTATCGTGTAATAATAACGGCCCTTACCACCGTACTTCTTCGTTCCGTCGTCCCCGCCGATCTCCGCGGCGAACATCGCGTCGAAGTAGTACATGATCGGCTTCGCGAACTTCGACAGGATGAAGCGCTTGGCGGCGCCGGCCGTCTCGAGGTAGTCCTCGCGGCTCGTCATCTTCGTCGCCTTGATCGCGGCCCGGAACCGGCCGGAACCGGTCCCGCTCGCCTCGAGGACCCAGGGCGAGGCGTAGCCGGCTTTCTGGGGGTCGGGCCGGACATCCCCGACCTTCAGATCGAAGTCGAGGGACTGGAACACGGCCCGGCCGTCATGGAACAGGACCGCGTATCGCGCGGCCTGGCTCCCGTACTGGTCCGAGGGCTGGATGTGGGTCAGGAACAGGGCGGTGTCCGGGTGGACGGCCCGGAAACGCACCCAGCGTTTCGCCTGCTCGTGCATGCCGATGGTCGAGACGGAATGGTCCACGTACATCAGCCCCTGGACGTGGCGGGGCTCGTCCTCGCCGGCCACACGGACGGTCCCCTCCACGCGGGCGACCGGCGCAATCAGTTGTATCTCGTAGTACCGCGCCGCCGATTCGCCATACTGCACCCGGCCGCGACCCGGCTTCCACGGCGGAAAGATATTCTTCAGGCGATATTCTGCCTCGAATGAATTGTTCTTCAGGCGCAGGACCAGACCGTCGAGCGGACCCGAGACCGAGTTCCCGCCGAATCGGAGCCCGAAGCCTTCCCCGTCGTACCCCCATTCGCCCTCCGAGTAGTCGGCGCCTTCATGGAAATCAATGCCTTCCGGGAGGTTCAGGTCCGTACGGACCGACGCCTTCCCGTCCCCGGGTCCGAGGTTGGTGACGATGAACTGGGCATAGGCGCCGTACCCGTCCTCGAGGACGAAGACGAACGACCACCACTCCGAGTAGAACTCGCTGGACCGGCATTCCGGGCGCTCGTGGTGGGGCCTCACGTCCTCGACCGTCACGGGCTCGAACGGACCCTGGAAGGGGGTCAGGGGGTCCGCGACGCCGGCCGCGGAGAAAACGACGGCCAGACATGCCGTCAACAACCACTGGATCGTTCGCGTCATGTCTCGCTCCTGGTCGGGTTGTCACCGACGGGACGCATGATACCACCGACGCGCCGGCCGGGGTTTCATTCCGGCGGCCCGCGGGCCGCCGGAGTTCGCTCGATGCAGACGAAGTCCATCGTGGACCGCAAGACCAGGCGGAGCCGGACCGTGGGGTCGGGCCGGGACCGCCGGAACAGGAGGTCTCGCAGGACCCACGGCCAGTCCACGATGCACTCGACCCCCTCGTCCAGGGCCGCCTGAAGCACCCGGCCCTCCCGGATCGCCCGGCTCGCGTCGCGGTGGACCACGCCGTCGAGGTTCACCACGACGTGCCGCGACGCCCACCCGAGGGTCCCGGACTGGAACGCGCCGACCCGCGTCCCGGGCGGCAGGACCGCATCCAGCGTCTCGGCCGTGCGCCAGTAAGGGTCCGTGGGGTTGAGCGGTCCCAGCGAGGTCTCGCGGCCGGCGACGCCCCACGTGACCGCGCCTCCGACCAGGAGCACCACGGCCGCCCGGGCCGCCGCCGGCCCGAACCGGCGGCGAAGTCCCGCGAGCCCGCGTTCGACCGGCAGCGCCGAATACAGAAGCCACAACGTCATCATCGGCGTGAAGTAGCGGCCGAACCACCACGACCCGAAGACGAAAAACGAATACGCCGAGAGGAACACGACCGAGAGCGCGAGGACCAGTGGGCCAAGCGCGCGTCCGGCCCCGCCGATTCCGGATGGACCGCGCGCCCGCCGCCACACCCGCCACGCAAGCCAGGCCCCCGCGAGGAGGCCGCCGAGGGCCGCGAGCCCTCCCGACGTCCGCGGAACCCCCAGCGCCTCCCGCGCGGCCGTCGTGAGGACCGACACGGGCCACAGGGCGGGGCGCGTCAGCGTCTCGCGCGCCGCGGCCAGGACCTGGGCCTCGTAGAACGCGCGGGGGGGAGAGTCCAGGTCCACGTAGGTCGGTTCGCCCGGACCGGGCCGCATCCCATACGCGAGGGCGAGGGTCCTCGTGGCCTCGCCGCTTTCCGGCAGGAGCCCTCCGGTCTGATGGAAAACGAACGCGAACCACGGCAGGACGAGGGCCAGCCCGGTCGCGGTCGCGAGCCCCACGGACTGGGCCGCCGCGGCCCGCGCCGGCCGCGCGAGGCCGCGCCACAGCCAGCGCGCCCCGAGGACCGCGGCCCACAGGCCGAGGTCCAGGCGCGTCAGGACCATCAGGCCGCACAGGCACCCGAACGCGACGGCCCGGCGCGCGGAGGGTCGTCCCTGGGCGGCCTCGACCCACGCCAGATGCGCCCACAGCCCGCACACCGCTGCCAGGCACGCGAGCCCTGTCTCGAGCCCGTTGACGCTCTCGGCCACGAAGGGCGGGAACGTGCTCCAGCCCGCGAGCGCGTAGAGCGCCCCCCGCGGGCCGGCTCCTCGCGCCGCGACGCGGTAGATCGCGAGACCGGTCGCGACCGCCAGGGCGACCTGGAACATCGTGAGGATCGCCACGGGAAGGTAGGGATCCTCCCCGCCGAGGGCCACCGCGCCCGTGACCACGGCGAGCCACACCGGGTGAAAGCCGGCCGTGGGATGCACGCCGTCGTGCGTGACGCCGCGGCCTTGCAGGAGGTTCCGGGCGATCCCGAAATAGTAGTAGGTGTCGTCGACGACGGGCCCGTGCCGCGCGATCCCCGCCGGGTCGAGGCCCAGGAGCCCGACGCGCAGCGCGACCCCGACCGCGAGGACGGCGAGGACCGGCCACGAAGTCATGCGAGGCGATGCGTCCACGAGCGCATTGGTATCATGTCTTGGTCATGTGTCTCAACGTGGTCTTCTGGGACGCGGCCCTGGACTCCGTGGTGGAGCACAGGTGCGCATCCACGATCGGTCCGGCCCGGAGGCCATGGCCCCACTGGCCTCTGATAGGGACGGCTTCAGGAGTCAGGGTCAGGAACAGGGTCAGTGACAGAACCACGTTGGACGCGGGGGGCAGGTTCAGAAGACAGATTCAGATGACAGTATCAGTGTCAGTATCAGTGCCACGTTGGACGCGGGGGCGGGGCTTCGCGACAAACCCACGTCCGCCGCGACGCCGGATCCCGGATGCCGGACCCCGGATCCCGGGCCCAGGGACGGATTGACTGGACAGGTTCAGATTCAGGGACAGGAGACAGTGTCAGTGTCGGTGCCACGTTCGTCGCGGGGGACGGGGTGTCGAGGCGGCCGCGGCCACTCCCCGCGTCCGACCCCCTCGAATCTTCCCCCCGTCCGGACTAGGATGCGGCCGTGGAAACGACGTCTCCGATGCACCGACTCGGCGGGTGGTGGGCGGCCCTCGGGCTGGTGGTCGCGGCCGCGGTCCTGCCCTGCGCCGGGACCCTGCACCACCCGTTCCTGCACGACGACCAGTGGGCCGTCGTGAACAACCCGGTCGTCACCGGGGACCTCGACCTCGCCCGGATCGCGACGACGAACGCCTGGGGAAACGAGCCCGAGCACCTTCACATTCCGAACTACCGGCCCTTGTCGGTGCTGACGCTCGCGTTGACCCACGCCGCGGCCGGACTCGACCCCGTCCCGTACCGCGTCACCAACCTCGTCCTTCACGCGCTCGTCGCGGTCCTCGTCCTCGCCGTGCTCCTTCGCCTGGGCGCCCGGCCCCTGCCGGCCACGCTCGCCGCGTCCTGGTTCGCGCTCCACCCGGTCCACGTCGAGGCGGTCCTCTTCGTCGTGAACCGCGAGGAAATGCTCTGCGCCGTGTTCTGGCTCGCGGCCGTCCTGTTGGCCGCCGGCCGGTCCGCGCTGGTCGCGGCCCCGACCCGAAAGGCCTGGACCCCCGCGAGCCTCGCGGCCCTCGCGGGCCTGACCGCCCTGGCGGTGCTGTCGAAGGAGGGCGGAGTCACGATCCCGTTCGCGGTCGCGGGGATCGGGCTCCTGTGGCCCCCAGGATCACGACAGGTCGGTCGGGTCCTCCCGCCCGTCCTCGCGAGCGGGTCGGTCGTCGCGGCGTACCTCGCCTTGCGCGTCGCGGCCCTCGGTCACCTGGGCGCGGGGGCCGTCCCCTGGCAGGACAACCCCCTGGTCCTCGTGTCCGGATTCGAGCGCATCGCCGGCGCCCTGGCCGTGGCCTGGGAGGCGTTCCGGCTCCTCGTGGCCCCCGTGGATTCGAGCGTGGACTACGGATACGACGCCCTCGGCATCCCGGGACCCGGGACCGGGATCCGGGCCGCGGGGGGGGCCCTGGTCGTGGTCCTGCTCGTGCTCGGGGCAGTTTGGGCGTCACGGCGCGGGCGGCCCCTCGTGGGACTGGGCGTCGTCGCGGTCGCGGTGGCCTGGGCGCCCGTGTCGCACCTCGCCTTTCCTTCCTCGATCCTTTTGGCGGACCGCCTGCTCCTGCTCCCGTCGGCCGGGATGGCGATGGTCCTGGGGGGACTTCTGTCGCGTCCACCGGGACGACCGCCGCGAGGGTCGCGGCTCCAGGCGGCCTCGACGGCCCTGGTCCTCGCCTGGTCCCTCGCGTTCGTCCCCCTCGTCGTGGAGCGCGCCGGGGATTTCCGCGACGCCGAGACCCTGTTCGCGTCGTCGCTGCGCAACCGCCCGGGCAGCACGAGGCTGCACGACGACCTCGCCCTGGTCCTGCTCCATGACGGGCGCCCGGTCGAGGCCGAGGCGCACCTGCGCCGTGCCCTCGCGATCGACCCCACCAACGCCGAGGCGCACAACAACCTCGGCCTCCTGCTCGCGGGGATCGGGCGCCCCGGCTCGGCCGCCGAGGAGTTCCGGCGCGCCCTGTCCATCCGCCCCAACCTGCGTTCGGCGTGGCACAACCTCTGCCTGCTGATGGTCCGCCTGGGCCGGTCCGAGCAGGCCGCGTCCGTCTGCGCCCGCGCCCGCGCCCTCGGCGTCCCGGTCGAGGACGATTGACGTGCTTGACACGATGGCACCGGTTCTCGATAATCCGTTGACTCGACTTGCGTTCCACCCGACGGCTGGCCGGGATGGGTGAGACGGACCGGAGACGAAGACATGAAGATGCACGACCGGGAGTTCTGGACGGCGTTTGTCGCGGCGGTCCTCGTCGCGTGCGGCGGCAGCGGCGGAAAGCAGAAGCCGCTGGAGGCCCCCGACCTCACGATCCAGGTGGACAACCAGCCTTATAGCCCCGCGAACGGCGTTCGGGTGGACCCGGGTTCCATCGCGGCAGGCGGGACCCGGACCTTCGTGGTCCAGGTCTTCAACCAGGGGGAGCGGGACCTCGAGGTCCAAAGCGTCACGCTCGAGTACACGCCGGCCTCCCCGGCGGAAGGCACGGAACCCGCCTTCCGGCTCGGGCCGCTCCCGGCGCTCCCGGCCTACGTGGCCTCATCGAACGCGACCGATAGCACCGCGTCCACGGTGCTCGAGATCCCTGTGGTCTTCCAGCGGTACGAGGACGACCTCCCGCGCAGCGCGGCCCTCGTCATTCGGAACAACGACAAGGACCTCGCGGACCAGACCTTCCGGGTGCGGTTCCAGTCCGAGTCGTGCAACCCGCACCTCGGGGTCCCGCCGCCCGTGGACTTCGAGCAGGTCCAGGTGAACCAGGTCGAGGAACT
Source organism: Anaeromyxobacter dehalogenans (assembly GCA_020722625.1). Classification (GTDB taxonomy): domain Bacteria; phylum Myxococcota_A; class UBA9042; order DTJE01; family DTJE01; genus DYKK01. The sequence goes on along the minus strand of DYKK01000087.1, from coordinate 1,701 downwards.
CCCGGTGGACCTCAAGAACACGGGTTCGTGTGCCCTCCTGATCGAGGCCTTCCTGTGGAGCGGAGACCCCGGGTTCACCCTGGTCGTAGAGGGCCAGGAATACCCGACGAAGGAGACCGACACCTTCGTCACCTTCCCGCAGCCGGTGTCCATTCCCTCGAACTCCCAGATCTCGTGGACCGTGCGCTACGAGCCGCCGAGCGGCGCCCCGGCCCGGGCCTCGCTGACCGTGTATCCCCAGAACGACCCGAACGCGGTCGGGGGGCGCACCATCGAGGTCCTGGCCAACACCACCGGCCCGTGCATCGAGGTCGTGCCCTCGCCTGTGGAGTTCGGGGGGAAACTGATCCAGAGCACCACGTCCATCGCGGCCCGAATCAACTCGTGCGGGACGGCGGACCTGGTGATCTCGGACATCTTCCTGAAACAGGGCGAGGGTCTGAGCCCAGACTTCGGCCTCGACTACACGCAGTTGCCCGGCGGCGCGCGCCCCACCGCCGACGCCCCCCTGACCCTTCCTCCCGGCGAGTTCGCGACGGTGGGGGTCCAGTTCACGCCCGACGTCCAGAACCCGGTGGACCCGGTCACGGGCCAGCCGGTGCTGGACCGGGGCGTCCTGGTCATCGCGAACAACTCGTTCGTCCCCGAGTTCGAGGCGGACATCTCGGGCCACGGGGTCCCTGTGGAATGTCCGCAGCCGGTCATCCTCGTCGAGGAGGGCGAGGAGGTCCCACCGCAGACCACCCTCCACCTGTACGGCGACCAGAGTGTGCCCTCCACCGGCGTCATCTCCAAATATCAATGGTCTTTGGATCAGCCCGCCGACAACAAGTTCAACCTGCTCCCCTCGATGTCCGAAAAGAACGTCACCCACGAGGTGAACGTGGCCGGGACCTACACATACTGCCTCGACGTGTGCGACTCGCTGTACTGCTCGAACGACCTGAAGTGCAAGACCACCGCGTGCCGGAAGGTCGTGGTCATCCCGAACGAGGCCATCCACTGCGAGCTGACCTGGAAGACCCCCGCGGACCCGAACGCGTACGACGACGGGCCGGACGCGGGGTCCGACATGGACCTGCACTTCCTCCACCCGTACGCGACCGGGCCGGACCTGGACGGGGATGGGGCTCCGGACGGCTGGTTCGACCTGTCCTACGACTGCTTCTGGTACACTTCCACGTCCGTTCTCGACTGGGGGACGTTGAACCCGAACATCTCGGACAACCCGCGCCTGGACCGCGACGACACGGACGGCGCGGGTCCCGAGAACATCAACCTGGACGTCCCCGAGGACGGTCGCGTGTACAAGGTGGGCGTGCACTACTGGGACGACCACGGGTTCGGGGCGTCGTACCCGCAGGTGAAGTGCTTCTGCTGGGGCAAGGAGGCCTTCAAGAAGGACTTGTACGCGGACGGCATCAAGATGTTCACCTGCGACCTGTGGGAGGTCGCCACCATCTCATGGCCCGACTGCCGGGTCACCGCCATTCAGGCCGCGGAGGGCGGCCCGAAGATCGTCCATCATTACCAGAACCCGGCCTTCGTCCAGATCGGATCCCAGGATTGCGGGCAATAACTTCGTCCCCCCGCGCAATTCTCCTTGACGAATTTTCCCGCGACATTTGCTAGCATTCATCGGCGCCGCGCGGGAGGTCCCGCGGCCGGTCTTCGAAGGCCCGCCCCGGCGGCCGGCGGCGG
>DYKK01000086.1:6914-10911 GCA_020722625.1 Anaeromyxobacter dehalogenans | reverse complement strand
AAGGATTGCGGAAATTGATGGCGGATTTGGGCCTCGTCGTCCGCTTGGCGGTCCGACGGAAACGCCCCTACGATCAGGATGCGTTCTTTCGCGGAGGCGACGGGACATGTCCCTCATGACCACCCTGCGCCGGCTGGCGGAGCCGGCGCCCGAGCCCGCCCCGGTGCGCGCCCGGGTCCTCGCGGTCGCGGCCCAGAAGGGCGGGGTCGGGAAGACCACGACGGCCGTGAACCTCGCCGTGGCCGCGGCCCGCTTCCAGGGCCTGCGCACCCTGCTCGTGGACCTGGACGGGCAGGGACACGTCGAGACGGCGCTCGTCGCACACCTCGCGGAGTCCCCGGGCGAGGGTCCCTCCCTCTCGGACATCCTGCTCGGCCGGCAACGCGACCTCCTGGAGGCCGTGCGCCCGACGCGCATCCCCGGGCTGTTCGTCACGCCGTCCGACAAGGGCCTCGCCGCGACCGAGGGCATCCTCGCCGGTCGCATCGGCAAGGAGTTTTTGCTGCGCGGGGTCCTGCATCGGGCCCGCGAGCGCTTCGATTGGGTCGTGCTCGACTGTCCGCCCAACCTGGGCAACCTGACCCTGAACGCCCTCGCGGCGGCGGACGCGTGCCTCGTCCCCTGCGACATGAGCATCCTGGCCCTGTCGGGGGTGTCCGACCTGTGTGCGGTCCTCGACACCATCCGCGAGCGCCTGGGCCACCCGATCGCGCTGCTCGGCATCGTGCCCACCCGGGTGGACCGCCGGAACGCACGCCTGACCGAGGCGGTCCTCGCCGAACTCGCGGGGACCTACGGCGACCTCGTGTGCCGTACGCACGTCCCGGTCAGCGCGGCCCTGGCGCGGGCCCAGATGGAAGGCATGAGCATCCACGACTTCGATTCGACCTCGGCGGGCGCGCGTGCGTACCGCGCCCTGGCGGACGAGGTTTCCGAGCGCCTCGAAACGGTCCAGACCCGGACAAAGGCGCGTCCCTGATCCGCCATCAACCGTTGTCGAAGAATCGCCGGCACAAGCATCCTCGAAGTTTGACGCAGTCGGCGACCGGTGGTCGCCGCTCCAGGGTGGTGAACAGAAAGCTGGATCCTTTGAAGCAATTCCAAGGTGTTGCGGGATTGGTGGGCGGATTTCGGGCGTCCGGGTGGTTGACCTGCGGGTCGCTCCGGCGTAGTGTCGTGCGCGCGATGTTGCGAGAGCACCGCAGGCGCGAGATCCTCCGGGCGGCCAGACAGGTCTTTTCCGCCAACGGCTATCACGCGACGGGTGTCGCGGACATCATCGCCCAGGCCGGTGTCGCCCGCGGGACGTTCTACCTGTACTTCACGAGCAAGCGCGAGGTCTTCGAGACGCTCCTGGACGAGTTCCTGGACCTGCTCCGCGAGCGCGTCCACCGGATTGACGAGACGGTGGGCCTCGAGGGCATCCAGGTCCAGTTGCGCGACAACGTGACCCGGGTCCTGGGCGCCTTCGCCGAGAATCCGGAACTCAGCCGCATCATCCTGAACGAGGCGGTCGGGCTGGACAAGGGTTTTGACGACAAACTGTCCGAGTTCTATCAGGGGCTGCTGGACCTGATCGAGCAGTCGCTGGCCCTGGGGCGGCAGATGGGGATCGTCCGCCCGCTCGACATCCGCGTGATCGCCGCGGCCATCCTGGGCTCCGTCAAGGAGGTGGTCCAGCGCGTGCTCCACGGCCGCCTCGACGCCCACGGCGCCGGAGACCGCGCCGGAGACCGGCCCTCCCGCGAGGGTGCGCGGACCGGCCCCGACGTCTCCCGGGTGGTGGACGAGGTCCTCGAATACAACATCCGCGCCCTGTTCGTCCCCGAGTTGCTCGACCAAAGGAGCCGCCGGGACCGGGGGCCATGAATTTCGCCCCCAAATCCGCCACCGATTTCCGCAATTCTTCGAATAGACATGAAATCTGCTTCGTCTCATTTCACCACCCTGGGGCCGCGACTTCCAGGTCGCGGCTGCCACAAAACCAGGACACATCAAGGCGTTTTGTCGTGCTGCCGAGATCGGGGTGGCGGATCGTGTTCGGCGAAATCCCGTTGCATCCGGACCCGACCGGCCTACAATCGCATCGGTTGATTTCTCGGGAGGACGGTCTCGTGCGCGGATCGGGATGGATGGTCGCCCTGGTCGTCGGTCTGGCGGTCGGCTGCAAGGGAGGGGGCAGCGGCTCGGAGTGCCGCGCCACGATGATCCCCATCCCCGCGGGCGACTTCGTGATGGGGTGCGCGGACGCCGAGGCCTGCCAGGAAGACGAGGCGCCGGTCCATCGGGTCGCGACCCCGGCCTTCGAGATAGACTCCTGCGAGGTCACGGTCGCGCAGTACGCGGGGTGCGTGCGGGCCGGGGCGTGCACCGAGCCCTCGTCCTATTCGCCCCAGTGCAACTACGGCGTGCCGGACCGCGGGTCGCACCCGGTCAACTGCGTCACGCACGACCAGGCCCGCGCCTTCTGCGCCTGGGCCGGCAAGCGCCTGTGCACCGAGGCCGAGTGGGAGAAGGCCGCCCGCGGGGGATGCGAGCGAGACGCCGATTGCGAGAAGGAAAGCCCCTCGTGGCCCTGGGGGGCCGAGGAGCCCTCGTGCGGCCGCGCGGTGTACGCCCCGTGCGCGTGCCGCGGGACCTGCGAGGCCGGCACCCGCCCGGACGGAGCGAGCCCGTACGGGGTCCTGGACATGGCGGGCAACGTGTGGGAGTGGGTGGCCGACACGTACCACGAGACCTACGACGCGGCCCCCGCGGACGGCAGCGCCTGGGAGGGCGGGACGGACCGCGTGTTCCGGGGCGGAAGTTACCTGAGCCCCGCGGGCGCCCTGCGGGTAACGAACCGGACGTTCATGGACCCGGGGGACGAGACGGACGCGCTCGGCTTCCGGTGCTGCCGGACCCCGGGCTCCCCGGGACCCGCCCCCGACGCGACCCCCCCGCCGGATGCCCCGGAGGCCTCCGACGCTCCATCGTCGGCTTCCGATGCGGATTCCTCACCCGGACCCGGGGACACCCTGCCCACCGAAGACCAGTAGGGACGCGGGGGCTGCGGGGGGGAGCGGCCATCGCCGTGAACCTGGAGGAGCTCGGGGATGACTGAAGCCACCCCGCTATTCAACAGACGGGCGGTTTCGTTTAGTAGCAAGCGTCACTATTTTGCAAACGCTGAATTGGAAAACGCCTCATGAAGCGTGGCACCACAGGGCACTATCAGACGATCACCGCCGGCGGAGAGACCGTCCGGGCGTTCGTCCCGGCGCCGCTTCCGCCTCAACCGCCGCTCAAGATGACTGAACAGCGCCAGCGCCTATTGGAGCGGGCCACCCTCGCCCTGGGACGGCTCGACAGCGTCACGCTGCTGTTGCCGGACCCTGAGTTGTTCCTTTACGCCTACGTCCGGCGCGAGGCCGTGCTTTCCTCACAAATCGAAGGCACGCAATCCACCCTCGACCAGTTGCTGTTGTTCGAAATGGACGAGGCCCCCGGGGTTCCGATCGGCGACGTGGTGGAAGTGTCCAATTACGTGGCGGCGCTCAACCATGGCATCCAACGATTGCGGGAGGGTTTCCCGCTTTCGAATCGTTTGATCCGGGAAATGCACGCACTGCTTCTGAAAAGCGGGCGCGGCGAAGAGAAAGCCCCCGGCGAGTTTCGGCGCTCCCAGAACTGGATCGGCGGGACGCGCCCTCGAAACGCCCATTTCGTCCCCCCTCCGCCCGACCGGGTGGCCGATTGCATGGCGGCGTTGGAAAAGTTCCTGCATGACGAGGGTAACCCCTATCCGGCGCTCATCAAGGCCGCTCTGGTGCACGTCCAGTTTGAAACGATCCACCCGTTCCTGGACGGCAACGGACGAATGGGCCGGCTGTTGATCGCATTCATCCTTCATCATGATCGGTTGTTGATGCAACCGTTATTGTATTTGAGTCTTTATTTCAAACAACGCCGGGCTGAATATTATCGCCTCCTCGATGCGGTGCGTACCGAAGGCGAC
>DYKK01000086.1:1506-6814 GCA_020722625.1 Anaeromyxobacter dehalogenans | reverse complement strand
CGAAGTTTCTGCTGCGGTGCTGGACGTGGCACAGGCGGCTCTGCGCGTGGCGGACCTGTGGTTCACGATGCGCACCCGGACCGTGGAGAACATCGCGGACGAGGTCACCGACTGGCTCACCGAGAGGAAGATTTCCTTCGACCGAAGCGTCTCGTACGCGGGCCGGTCAGGTCGAAAGTGGACGGTGGACTTTCAGACACACCTGCCTCGACGGACGAGTCTCGTCTTCCTCCTCGCAACTGGATCGCGCGCCGCTGCCCGCCGCGTGTCGGAGCACGTCCTAGCGGGACTCTATGACCTCAGCCACCTCAAGGCGGTTCAGCCTCAGCTCTCGTTCGTCTCGCTTTTCGACGATACCCAGGACGTGTGGCAAGAGGAAGACTTTCGCCTCGTCCAGGACCTCTCTGTGATTGCTCGATGGTCGCGACCGGACGAGTTCGCGGCAATCCTGGAGGCCGCGTGACCGCAGGTCCAGGCTGCGAAAGTTTGCGATGACCGCCTTCACCGAATCCACCGTCGAATCCGCCACCCTCGCGTGGCTCAAGGCCACCGGCTGGCAGGTCGCCCACGGGCCCGACATCGCGCCTGATCAAATTCTCGCCGAGCGGCGCGACGATGGCGAGGTGGTTCTGGCTCAACGGCTGCGCCACGCCTTGGCGCGGCTCAATCCTGACCTGCCCGCTGAAGCGCTGGAGGATGCCTTCCGCAAACTGACGCGGCCCGAGGGCGCAGACCTGATCCAGCGCAACCGGGCGCTGCACCGGCTGCTCGTGGACGGCGTCACCGTCGAATATCGCACCCGCGACGGCGCGACCCGCGGGGCCCAGGCGCGGGTCATTGACTTCGATGACCCCGAGAACAACGACTGGCTGGCGGTCAACCAGTTCACCGTCACCGAAAACAGGCACACCCGCCGGCCGGACGTGGTGCTGTTCGTGAACGGCCTGCCGCTCGCGGTGCTGGAACTCAAGTTACCAGAACCGCGCGATCGAGGCGGCGCAGGTGATCGAGGAACTGGTCCAGCTCGCGAAGGACATGCGGGAGGCGGATGCCCGGGGAGAAGCGCTTGGACTCACGGAGGACGACCTGGCCTTCTACGACGCGCTGGGAACCAACGACAGCGCGGTGAAGGTCCTGGGGGACGAGACGCTGCGCGCCATCGCCTGCGTGCTCGTCCAGACGGTCCGCAACAACGTGACGATTGACTGGACGCTGCGCGAGAACGTGCGGGCGCAACTGCGCGTGCTCGTCAAGCGCGTCCTACGCAAGCACGGCTACCCGCCGGACAAGCAGGAGAAGGCGACCCAGACGGTGCTGGAGCAAGCCGAGGTCCTGTCCGCGGACTGGGCGGTGGCATGAGTGGGGCGCGCGGACTCGAGCCGCCGCCGAATCGGCCACGAGGAGACCGGGAGGCTGCTGAAAAACGGAGACGCGCAGACGCCGGTTGACCCGTCGCGGCGCCCCGCCCCCCGCGTCCAACGCGGCCCTGACACTGTCACTGCCCCCTGTCGCTGAACCTGTCCACTGAATCTGCCTTTCGTCACGGCAGGCACAGGGTCACCGGGGCGCCGTCCGTCGAGGTCGCGGGCCGGCAGGCGAACCCCCCGGCCTGGTTGCAATCCGGGTCCTTCTGGCACTCGGCCGCGCAGTAGGACATCCCGCTGTTGTCAACGCACCAGGCGTCCAGGGGGCAGTCCCAGTCGGACGCGCAGCCGAAGACCGCGCAGTACCCGCCCTGGTCCTCGAAGAGGCACACGCGGTCGCCGGCGCACTCGCTGAAGTACTGGCACGGCGCACCCGACGGACCCTCCCCCTTCTCGCCGCAGAACGTTCCTTCCGGGAAGGTCTTGCAGGCGTACCCGTCCCGGCAGTCGGAGGGCGCCTGGCACGACTGGACGCAGTACGTCTGGATGCAGGGCATCCCGGCCGGGCAGCCCCCGGGTCCCTCGCAGTAGTCGGGCACGCACTTCCCCGTGGCGGCGTCGCACACCTGGCCCGTGGGGCACGACTTCGGGGTGCACTGGGCGGGCGCGGCCTCGACCAGGAACTCGATCGCGTATTGCGCGCCCTCGGCCGACGACACGACCGCGAAGTGTGTTCCAGCCTGCTCCACGGCCTGCGCGGCCACGGTGACGGGTCCGGTCCCGGGTCCGTTGGAGTCGAGCACCTGGCCGTCCGGTCTCAGCAGGCGCAGCGCGAGGGCCCCCTTCTCCGGCGTCGCGGCCGCGACCACCCCGTCCCCCGCCTGGAGGTCCACCGCGAACCAGTCCTCGTCCCCCGGACACGCGACCAGCCCGGGGAACTGCGCGTACTCCCCCGAGACGCCGGTCGCGTCCTGCATCGAGTCGTTGTCCTCGCGGGGGTCGTCCTGGCAGGTGCTCACCGCCTCGATCGCGAGGGTCATGCGATATGGGTTGGAATATTTCGTGTTAGCCACGCCATAGACGGCCAGCAGGAAGGTCCCTCCGGACGCCGGCGCGTACTCGAACTCCTCGACGTCCCCGGTCCCCGCGGACCCGGCCAGGAGGGTCGCGGTGCTCCCGTCCACGGACAGGTCCGTGTCGATGTCCCCGAGGTCGTGCTCGAACTCGAGCCGCACGGACACGGTCTCGCCCGCCTTCAGGCCGACGCGGAACCAGTCCGCGTCCACCGGGGACAGGTCCGTGTCGCAGATGGACAGGTCATACGTCCCCGGCGCCAGGTCCCGGGCGTGGGCCGGGTCGTTGTTGGGCTCGAAGGGGTCGTCCGAACAGGCGGGGGGAGGGGTCGCGGACTCCACGTGCACCTTCACGGTCAGGTAGGCCGTCCACTCCCCGTCCGTGGCCGAGAAGCGCAGGGTGACGGTCCGCCCCGCGTCCTGCGGCCCCGGGGTCCAGCGAAACTCCCCCGCGCCCGCGTCGAACGTCGCGCCCCCCGGCTTGCCGGCGTCCAGCGCGAGCGTGACGGCCTCGCCGTCCGGGTCCGAGGCGTGAATCGTGAAGCGGACCTCCTGGCCCACGATCGCCTTCTGGTCCGGAACCGGGTCGAACACCGGGGGATGGGCCCCCGGCACGTCCCCCACCAGGAACCGCACCTCCATCTGGTCCTTGTACGTCCCGTCCGACACGACGAAGCCCACGGTCACGACGCTGCCGTCCAGCGTCTTCGGGGGCGTCCAGGTGAAGACGCCCGTCTTCGAGTCCATCTGGGACTGGGGCGGGGCCTGGCCCAAGACCCCGTATTCCAGCGCGTCCCCGTCCGGGTCGTGGGCCTTCAGGGCGAGCGACACAGGGACCCCGGCCTGGACCGGCTGGTCCGAGACCTTCTCGAACACCGGCGGGTGGCCGGTCTTTTCGGCCACGACCCGGACCTCGACGGTCTCGCGGTCCATGTCCGTCCCGTCCGAGACCACGAACGTCAGATAGACGACCTTGTCCGCCTGGAGCGGGACCCACGTGAACACGCGCGTCTCCTTGTCGAACTTCGCTCCCTGCGGGATGTCGCCATAGACGCTGAACGTCAGGGGGTCGCCGTCCGGGTCGCTCGCCTCGACCGAGAGGGTGAGCGTCTCGCCCACGGCCACGACGCGGTCCCCGATGCGCGAGAGGACCGGGGGGTGGTTCCCGCCGCCCGCGTCCGTCAGGGGCGGCGCCGTGTCCTTGACGTACGGGATGTCGGGGAGGAGGTCGGGTCCAGGGTCCGCCGCGTCCGGAGGGGAGCCCTCCCCTCCTCCGCCGCCGCAGGCCGCGGCCAGGGCCACGAGGGCCGAGGCGCACGCACGCCGGACCGGGTGCCGTCTCGCCGCCATCCACGCGCTCCTTCGCGACCAATCGGGCTGCCGGACAAACAATAGGATACCTCAACACGCCCCGTTTTGGTAGGATTCCGTCCAAGTTCTCCGGGGGTGGCGCGATGACCATGACGCGACGAATCGCGGCCGTCAGCCTCGGGATGCTCGTGGCGGCGTCCTCCGCCGGCGCATCCCCGAGCAACGCCCGGTACGCCGAGGACGCGGATCACCTGTTCTGGTTCCTGGTGATTTCGGACACGCACGTCGGCGAGAACCTCTTCGGGGGGACCCAGGACACGGACAACCTCGCATGGGTCGTCGGGGAGGCGTTTCAGACCATCCAGCCGCGTTTCGTGTTCAACTGCGGGGACCTCGTGGACGCGACACACGGGCTCCTGATCCCGAAGGACCAGTCGGACGACGAGTGGTCGGAGTACCGCTCGGTCCTGGACAACCACGGCATGACGCCGGACGTGTACGTGGACTTGCCTGGAAACCACGATCAATATTGCGACAAGGGGCTGACGCACTACCGAAAGTATTCGATGTCGGGCAGCACGGACGACCAGACCCAGCACTCGGTCGTGTATCAGGCCCCGGAGGGCTTCTACCACTTCCTCGCCGTGTCCACGGCGGCGAACGACGGGGCGTGCTGGCCCGCGGACAACGCGGGCCTGGACGCGTCCGAGATGGACTTCATCAAGGCCGCCTTCGCCGCGAACGCCAGCGCGTCGCTCCACTTCGCCTTCGGTCACCACGGGTTGTACTGGGGCGAATCGAACAAGGTGGGCGAGGGGAGAAAGGAGTTCTGGGTCCTCCTGCAGAAATACGAGGTGGCCGTCTATTTCTGGGGGCATACCCATCAATACTTGTGTGAATTTCACGACGGGACCTTGTTCTTCAACGTGGCTTCCCTGGGCAAGAGTGAGGACCGCCACGTGGCCCTGGCTGCCGTGGACCACGACTCGCTGTCCGTGAGGGCCTTCACGGCTTGGAAGTGGCCCTACGTGCTGGTCACCGCGCCCGCGGACCGGTCCCTCGGCGGGGAGAACCCTTACGCCTACACGGTCCCCCGGTCGTGGGCGTCGGCCCCGGTGCGGGCCCTGGTCTTCAGCGTCCCGCCCCCCGAAGGGGTCCGGTTCCGCGTGGACGACGGCCCCTGGCAGGGGATGGCGGAGGTCGCCCCCGGGGTGTACCAGGGGGCGATGGACGCGACCGCGCTTTCCGAGGGCGAGCACCGGCTGCGCGTCCGGGCCGACCCCTGGGACGACGCGGACCACGAGACGCGGTTTCTGGCCGGGACCACGGTCTGCGGCAACGGCCAGGACGACGACGCGGACGGGCTCACGGACTTCCCGGACGACCCGGGGTGCCAAAACCCGGCCGACCAGGACGAGCAGAACCCCCCTCCCCTGCCGGACCCCGAGCCCACGGCGGACGAGGCGGGGCCGGACCTGGAATTGCCGGCGGACCTGCCGGGGGAGGCCGTCGCCGGGGTCGAGGATGTCTCGGCCGGGGACCGGGGCGATGCGGCCGGCC